>JBKPMF010000208.1:0-3681 GCA_046732015.1 Actinomycetota bacterium | reverse complement strand
GTGGAGATCTGGGCCTACTTCGACGGCGACACCCCGGTCTCTGGCGGCCGGGTGCACCTCTACGCGGACGGGAAGGAGTTGAGCAGGGACGAGCCCGGTCCGGTTACGACCTTTTCCGGGGGTGAGGCGATGCTGCGGTTTGACTCACTTCCGTCCACGCTCCGCATCGTCGTAAGCGGTGGGCGCGCCGGCGGCGAGCCGGTGCGCGGATCACTGAGGACGAAGGTGCGCGGCGTCACCGACGGGGAGATAGTTCACGTCAACCCAGTCACCACCGTGTCCGCCCTGTTGGCGCACCCCGAAGACGGGCGCAGTATCCGCCATGTGCGGAACCTGACCGAGCGCACGCTGGGAATCGGGCCGATCCTCGACAACTACGACCTGTACGTGACCGACCGGTGGTTCCAGGGGGACCGCTTTCGCCGCTGGACGATGGAGCAGGGCTCGGTCGGTGCGGGGGCTAGGAACCTCGTACAACTCATCGAACGGCCCGGCTTCGATCGCCACGCCTTCCCCCGGGGAGGCGGGGGAGGGCCCGAGGCCCGCGTCGCCGCGAGCGCCGCGGCCAACCGCGGCAACCGGCTGCCAGCCGACACGTGCGGGAAGCTGACCGGGACCGCGAAGGAGTTCATCGGCGGGCTGGTCGACGCCCTCGTCGTCGCGGGCGGGCTCGCGCTAACGCTTACTGGTCCGCAGGGATTCGGCCTCAGCGCGGCGGCGGCTCTCTTCAAGGGGGCGATCGGCTTGGCGGACCCCTGTGCCGAGACGCAAGCTGCCGAAGACCCCGTCCACGCGACGCTCAGGGCCCTCGCCGCACAAGTCACGCAACTCGAGAAACAGGTATCGGAACTCAAGGGCCAGATCGACGAAGAATTCTTTCAGCAGCAACTTGCAGGCGCGTCAGCGAAGGTCAGGGCGATCGAGAACACGCAAGCCGAGTTTCTGTCCATGCTGAACTGGGCGAGGGACAAGGACAGGGCGCGGGACGAGCTCGAGAGCTGCGAGAAGCGCTCCAGTTCCTGCGACCGTGGGGCCATCGAGGAGGCGCGCACGAGCCTCGTCCAGAGGGAGAAGTTTTTCCTGAGCGGCGCTGAGGAACTGGCCAGCCCGAAGGACAAAGCTGCCGACTATCTGAACGATGCGCTCATGGGCGAAAAAACAGCGGGGAGTAGGGCCGGGCTGATTTCCGGCGTCCGTAAGCAGGTTGGCAAGAGGCACTTCTTCACGAATGAGAGCTCGGAGGAGATCCGAAGCTTCTTCCGACACTTCGAATGGGCGCAAACCAGCCTTGCGACGGTGCTGACCGAGTTTTACATGCTCGGCGGAACATGCGCCAAAGACTTCATGGCGAGTCACCCAGGGCAGTTGCCCACGTCCCCACCCTGCCCGGCAAATGCGGGGGACGCAAGGATCGATGTAAATCAGATCAAGGAGAACATTGAAAAGCAGCGCACGATGCTGCCGCCAAAGGTCCTCGATGACCGTGTCTTCATCGACAGGGACAACAAGACCATGTGGCGCGTCGAACCGACGCACCGCACGAATCCGGAGATCCTGGATCGCGGCCTCCTTTGCACAAAGGAACTCGTGCCAGATTGCCAAGCCGACCTCGGCTACAACAACGCCGTCGTTTTTTCCGATTTTCCACCCTTCGGTGGGACCACTTGGTACATCCCTAAGCGTGAGCAATTCCAGGAGCTGTTCGCCGGTTCGGGGCCATCAGCTCAACCGCTCGCCCGGCTGATTTCGCTGGGACTGCGCAGGCCGCTAAACGATTGGTGCATCACGCCGCCGCAAAACAACGACCCGCGATGTCATAGCGAAGAGCCGTTCGAAGGACCCGCGTACTTCTGGCTCCGGGGTGGCTTCTATCTGAGAAAGCTCGTGGGTCCTCTGCCGGGCGCGGCCTGGCACAGCGTCGACCGGATTGACGCGACCGTCTTAAAGCTGGCGCCGGGCGGCAAGGACCCGGTAGAGGAGACCTGGAAGCTGGCCTCCAATTGCGCGACCACCGCCGTCGCGAGGCCCACCTGCCGATCCTTCACCCCGGACGTCGGCGCCGAGATTCTCTGGTTCCGCCGGCTGGGCGACGCCGACGGTGGTTACTGGTGCCGACCTGATCGAACGCCGTCCTGGGACCCGGCGAAGTGCTAGCTACTGGGCTCGCGGGTGTCGTTCGGGTCCCCGGTGCGAGCGCGGCGGGTAGTCGAGCCCTCGAAGGCGTCGTCCTCCAGTACGTGGCGAGCAGAGTTGAAGCCATGCTGATCTACTCGGTGAGCGTCTCCGTGTGATCACGAAGGTTGTCTTCAGTCGCACGCTCGACAGCGTCCTCTCGCGGCGCAGCTCGCTGCTTCGCTTCGATCCGGACGGGCGCGGCGACCTACCGAGCCAGGTCGTCGCGATCCTTGAGAACTTCGATCACGTGCCTGTTCGCGCGATCAGAGCACCCGCCGGCCGTTGATCGGTCTGGCGCGGCAAGACGGCGCCGCTGGGCAAGGGAGCTGCGAAACGGGTGTGCTGCCATGGCCGGGGGCTGTGGGAAGGCTCGTGCGCCCATGGCCACTGCTGATCGCGGCCGTGTGCCTGTTCGCGTTGTTGCTGATCCCGGCGCGGGCTGCTGCTGCGCCGCAGATCTGTGTCTACGTTGCCGAGCCGTCGAAGGCGTCGGTCACCGGGCACGCGTTTATCCAACTGTTGCCCGACGCCGGGCCTCAGGCCGGAAGCAAGAAGCTCGTTTACGGGTTCTCGACCCGATACAGCGCCGTCTGGCGGGCTCTCGGTGGCTATGGGGAGGTGCAGGACGATTCGGCTCACGCGTGGAGCTGGAAGATCTGTTATGCCACCGCGGTGGCGCAATACGACCGTGTTGCAGCCAAGATCGCGCAAGACACCGCAAACCCGCCGGACTACCACCTGTTCAACTTCAACTGCACCGACTGGGTGCTTAGGTTGGTCCGGGTCGGCGACCTGCCGTTCCCGCCTATCCCGCGCACCGCGAACCGGGTCGAAGAGTTGCTCAAGACCCTCGGCAGCTTCTCGTCGATCGCCAAGCTCGTGACCAACTTCTGGAAGCCGAAGATCGAGCTCAGCGATCCGGTCACGGTGGCCGCCGTGCTGGCGCGGATCGGGGTCGGCATGACCTATAGCGGCGGCCTGGTGAGCAAGAACACCACCGGTTCGGCGCCGAGCGACCGCCGGGGCGCGCCGGCAGGCGGCGGGGACGCCGACCGGTTCGACGTAGACGCGCCGGCGCGGATTGGTCAGCTCGGCCTCGACGATCCGGAGCGGCTCGCCCAAGGCTTCGGGATCGAACTTCGCCGGCTGGAGCGGAAGCCACGCCAACTCGGGGTCGGCGATCGGCTCGTGATCGACTTCGACTCGATCGAAGGCGACAACTCGATGGTCGCGGTCGAGTGGGACGACGGGGCGGTCGACTTCGAGCCTCCGAAGGCGGCCCATGCTTACAGCGAGCCAGGGGTCTATCGTCCCCGCGCAGCCGTGCTTCGGGGCGCGACGCTGGTACATCTGCGGCTTCGGGTCGAAGTACGCCGCCTTGGAGACGGCGCGCAACTCAGCGTCGACGTCCCGCGCGCCCCGCGCCCAGAAGCTGATACCAACGAACCGGAGCCGCCGGTCCCGGTGGAACTCGCTCGATGAGCGTCGGCTGCCCCGGCTTCGCGC
>JBKPMF010000207.1:0-5039 GCA_046732015.1 Actinomycetota bacterium | reverse complement strand
GCGTGGGCGAGGCGACCGCGGCGGTCGAGGAGGCCTCAGCCGTGATGACCGAGGACCTCGCCTCGATCCAGCGCTACACCGATGCCCTCGAGCACCTCGATCGGCTCGGCGGCCACGACTTCGAGCCTCGGGCGGCGACGGTAGCGAGCGAGCTGGGCTTCCCCGGGCTCGACGTGCCGATGGATCGCCTGTCGGGTGGGCAGCGAACCCGCGCCGCGCTCGCCGCGATCGTCCTCGCGCGGTTCGATGTGCTCCTGCTCGACGAGCCCACGAACAACCTCGACACCGACGCGCTCGAACAGCTCGAGGCCTTCGTCGCCGGCTTCAGCGGCGGGATCGTGGTCGTCTCACACGACCGCGCGTTCCTGGACAGCACCGTGAACCGGTTCGTCGAGCTGGATCCGTTCACCCGCCGGGCTTCGGAGTTCGCCGGGAGCTGGAGCGAGTACGTCGCCGACCGGGAACGCCGGCGGCACCAGGCGAAGGAAGCGCACGATGCGGCGTTGGCCGAGCGCGCGCGTCTCCAACGCCGCGCGCGGGAGATCCGTGGCGAGGCCGCTGCCGGCGTCGGACGGGCACGGCGAGAGGACGAGCCCGACAAGTACATCCGGTCCGCCAAGGCGGCGGGCGCGCAGGAGCACGCGGCCGGCGCCGCGCGCATCGAGCGCAAGCTGGAGAAGATCGACGTGCCCGACGCGCCACGAGAGCGGTGGCAGCTCCGGATGGACCTGGCGCCGGCCACGCGCGGCAGCGACGTGGTGGCGCGGCTCACCGCCGCGGTGGTCCGGCGAGGGACCTTCCAGCTGGGACCGCTCGACCTCGAGATCGCCAGAGGCGAGCGGGTCGCGCTGGTCGGGCCCAACGGCGCGGGGAAGTCGACACTGTTGCACGCGATCGCCGGTGACCTCGCGCTGACGGCGGGCGACCGAGCGCTCGGTCCAAGCGTGATCCCCGGGCTCTTGGACCAGGACCGCGACCCGTTCGAGTTGGGCGAGGACCTGCTCGAGATGCTGGCCAGGACCACCGGCGTGGCGAGCACCGAGGCCCGGTCCCTGCTGGCGAAGTTCGAGCTGGGCGCCGACGACGTGCGCCGGCCCGGCGACGAGCTCTCCCCCGGCGAGCGGACCCGAGCAACGTTGGCCGTGCTGGCTGCCGCACGCACGAACCTCCTCCTGCTCGACGAGCCGACCAACCACCTCGACCTGGCCGCGATCGAGCAGCTGGAGCATGCGCTGGCCGGCTACCGGGGGACGTTCGTGATCGCCACCCACGACCGGCGACTGCTGGAAACGATCGGCATCACGCGCACGATCGGGTTCGGAGGCGAGGGCTAGCCGGGGTCGGGCGTGGTCAGGCACCCGGACGACCGGCCCAGGATCCGCAGCCCTTCCAGATCGCCCGGACCGAAGTCGGTAACGCCACCGCCGGCGCCCTCCATCAGCTCGCCATCGACCTTCACGTGGTCCAAGCCCATAACGTGGCCGAGTTCGTGCAGCACGACCGGGCCCTGCGCGCCGATCCATCCGAAGCCGGGCCCGTTGGGGTCGTCTGCGTTGATGGCGACCCACCCGCTCACCAGGACGTCGCTGCCATCCGAGGGCACCTGCGGCGCCGCCACCCCGGCCGCCGTGTGACCGTCGGAGGAGAACGAGATCGAGGAATCGTCCGGATCGACCCAGGCGATCAGCACGGGCGCCCACTCGTCGCCGTACCGATTTGGTTGGTAGGACTCGCGCCGTTGGCTGGGCTCCTCGTCGGTCCCGCCGTCGTCGACGAACTGGATCCCGGTGGCCGCCGACACGCGACGGATCGACTCGGTGACGTCGTCGATCGACCCCGCCGGCGCGTCGGCGAGGTTGGTCACGTAGTGGATCGGTTCGCACGGGTTCCACCGGATCGGATCACCCGAGAAGTCGCGAGCCAGGAAGCGGTACTCGTCGGCGTTGCCCTGGGGTGTGGGAGTCCGGAAGAGCACGGACGCGAACACGCCGGCCACCAGGAACACGATCGTGAGGACCGCAGACCCGACCACCCACGCCGGGTATCGGCGTCGGCGCGGCCCCGGAACGAGCGGAGGCCACGGCGGCAGCGGCATACCCGAAGGCGTCTGATCAGGCCGCTGCGGGATCTGAGGGGGAAGGTACTGGGACGTGACGAGCTCCTAGGACCGGGACGCAACCATCGTAGGTCTCATCGGCAGTTCCGATGGTTCACCGAACCCTGGCCCGGCGTTCCTTCGGCCAGTAGATCACCAGGACCTTCGCTTTCAGCTCTTCGGTCGTGACCGGGCCGAACTGACGGCTGTCGGTTGAGGCGGGTTGGAAGTCGCCTTCGATCCACCATTCGTCGGCGCCGAGGGTCCGGCCAACTCGGACGTCTCCGGGAACGCCAACGATGCGCTTCACCATCTCGAAACCGGGACGGCCGGGGTGCTCGACCACGACGACATCTCCCCGTGAGTACGACGAGGGTGTCGCGACCAGCGCCCAGTCGCCGGGAGCCAGGGTGGGCGCCATGGAGCCGCCCTCGATCTCGATACGCGAGGGCTTCCACCGCAGGCATGCCCACGCGACACCGGCGGCCACAACGATGCCCGCGATCGCTCCCGACGCCCGTTTCCGACCGCGGTGGTAGGTTTCGGGTTCGAGGCCGAGGGAACGGTCATCGAACGAAGGAGGCGGTTCCATGTTCGAAGCATTCCTCAAGCCACGCCGCGCCGTCCATGCGCATTGTGACCTGCCGTGTGGTGTGTACGACCCCGCGCAAGCCCGCATCGAAGCGGAGTCCGTGAAGGCCTGCCAGGAGAAGTATCAGGGCAGCGACGACGCGATCTTCCAGGAGCGTGCGATCACGATCAAGGAAGAGCGCGCCGACCTCGTCAAGCACCACCTGTGGGTGCTGTGGACCGACTACTTCAAGCCCGAGCACGTGGAGAAGTACCCGGACCTGCACGACAAGTTCTGGAAGGCGACGAAGCTCGCCGGCGACGCCAAGAAGTCCACGGACCCGGCGCAGGGCCAGCAGCTCCTCGACGCGATCGACGAGCTCGGCAAGATCTTCTGGGAGACCAAGTCCTGATCGAGGACGATCCCTGCACGACCGCTACATAACGAAGCCCGGGGCGCCAGGTGCCCCGGGCTTCGTCGTCACCAGACCCGTACCCATCCCCCCTCGTACGGGGAAAGTGACCCGGTGGACGAGGCCGTCGGATCCCACATCCACCGGGACGTAGAGACGGACCTGGCGAGGTGGAGTGGGTCTGGCGGCACCCCACCCCGCCCGGTCTCGTAGCACTACATCGGCATCGGTTACGCCGGCGGCGCAGTGGTCGAAGGGCCAGAGCTGTGGGCCGAACGGCGGAGCCACAGGGAACGAACGGTCCGGGCCGTCCGCAGGGGATGCCCTGTTAGGCTCGCCGACCGTGAAGGACGTCGGACTCGTCGGGGTGCCGTTCAGCGGGAAGAGCACGCTGTTCACTGCGATGACGCGCGCGGGTTCGCAGGGCGGCCAGGCCAACATCGCGGTCGTGCCGGTGCCCGATCCTCGCCTGCAGGTGCTCACCGACATGGAGTCGTCGAAGAAGACCGTCGCGGCCCAGGTCCGGTTCGTGGATGTGCCCGGTGGCGTGTCGAGCGCCCAAGGCATCGCGAAGCTGCGAGAGGTGGACGCACTCGCGGTGGTGCTGCGGTGCTTCGGTGGAGACGCCTCGCCTGTCGACGAGCTCGAGACCGTGCGCGGCGAGCTGCTGCTCGCCGACCTCGGCGTGATCGACAGCGCGCTCGAGAAGGCCGAGAAGAAGGCACGCGGCAAGCCCGGCCCCGAGGTGGACGCGTTGCGTCGAGCCAAGGAAGCGCTCGAGGCCGAAAGGCCGCTGCGCGACGCGGGTGTCACCGACGAAGACGCGGCGCACCTGCGTGGGATCGCGCCACTGACGCTGAAGCCAGAAGCGATCATCGCGAACCTGGAAGAAGGGTTGGAGGTTCCGCCGCCGCTCGCGGAGGTCGGTGCCGTCGGCGTGTACGCCTCGATCGAGGCGGAGACCGCAGAGATGGACGCCGATGAGGCGCGCGCGCTGCTCGAAGAGTTCGGCGTGAGCGAACCGGGCTTGGAGACGGTGATCGCCGCGAGCTACCAAGCGATCGACCTCATCACGTTCCTCACCACCGGCGAAGATGAGACACGCGCCTGGGAAGTACGGCGAGGCGCGAAGGCGCCCGAAGCGGCCGGCGTGATCCACTCGGACCTCGAGCGTGGGTTCATCCGCGCCGAGGTGATCGGCTACGACGAACTGATCGCCGCGGGGTCGTTGGACGCGGCGAAAGCCGCCGGCAAGCTCCGGCAAGAAGGCAAGGACTACGAGGTCGCCGAGGGCGACATCCTCAACATCCGTTTCAACGTCTAACGCGCGGGCTCGAGGTTCGCGAAGTCGCAGACATCCCCCGCGATCCTCCCGGTGGTCACGTCGAGGGCGGCGATCGTGCCACCGTCCCGCACGACGACCAGATGCGCCGGGAGGCTCAATGTGGTGGCTGCCCGAGGGTAGGTAGGAGGTCGAACATCATCGCCCGGGTGCAGAACAAGCGCTTGGCGAACAGCATCCTTGAGGGTCGAAGCGGCAGGCTGAAGGGCGAGGTCGACCCGATGAGCGACTTCGCACGCGACCCCAGGCGAAGCCCAGAGACCACTTGGGTCGAGCACCTGGATCCGAACGGTTGATTCCTGCCCGAGCTCGGGCGCGATGCACCCCACGGTCCACGACCCAGGCTCGAGGGAAATCGGGAACCGACTCGGGCGGGGTTGAAGAGGCACCTTGAGACCACTCATCTCCTGTCCTTCGAGCGCCTCAAACCGCACGTTGTCCGCATGCCCGGCGTCAGGGAGGTTGACCTTCACACCGCTGGGTCCCGCGACCACCCTCGTATCGAGGACCTGCGTGGTGTTGGGCTGGCATGACACTCGCAACTCGTCGACCGGAGCGGTATCGGCCGCGAACAGTTCGACGGTCTTCCCACCCGGACCGGTGAGCACCAGGCTTGAGC
>JBKPMF010000206.1:0-4852 GCA_046732015.1 Actinomycetota bacterium | reverse complement strand
GGCCGAGACCGTGAAGCTGGTGCAGTCGCTCACCGACGTCCCGCTCTCGATCGACTCTTCGATCGTGGCCGCGCTGGAGGCCGGTCTGGAGGTCTACGAGGGCAAGCCGTTGGTGAACTCCGTGACCGGAGAGGACGAGCGCCTCGAGCAGGTGCTGCCGCTGGTGGCCAAGTACGGCGCCGCGGTCGTCGCGATCACGAACGACGAGACCGGCATCAGTGAAGACCCCGACGTGCGGTTCGCGGTGGCCGAGAAGATCGTGCACGCTGCCGCCGATCACGGCATCGCCGCGGCCGACGTCGTGGTCGACCCGTTGGTGATGCCGATCGGTGCGCTGGGCGGTGCGGGCCGGCAGGTGTTCTCGTTGGTGCGCCGACTCCACGACGAGCTCGGCGTCAACAGCACGTGCGGCGCATCGAACGTGTCGTTCGGACTGCCCGATCGCAACCGGCTGAACGGCGCGTTCCTGGCGATGGCGATCTCGAACGGCCTCACGAGTGCGATCACCAGCCCGCTCCACGACGAGGTGCGCGAGGCCGTGATGGCCGCCGACGTGATGATGGGCAACGATCAGGATTGCAACGCATGGATCGCGAAGCATCGTGAGCAGCCGGCCGGGGGCACCGGCCGTCGGGGGGGCAGGGCCGGCCGTCGTGGCGCCGGGGCCGATGGTGCACCGACCCTGAGCGTCGTTCCCGATCCGGAGGCGACGCCCGACCCGTGAGCGAGGCCGAAGGCTCGCTCGTCGTCTTCACCCCGTCGGGCAAACGGGGGCGGTTCGACGAGGGCACGAACCTGCTGGACGCGGCGCGCTCGCTGGGGGTCGACCTGGATTCGGTCTGCGGGGGGCGCGGCATCTGTGGGCGGTGCCAGGTGGTGGTGAGCGAGGGGGAGTTCGCCAAGCACGGCATCACCTCGAAGGCCGATCACCTCACGGCGTTCAGCGAACCGGAGTCGCGCTATCGTGAGCGCTCCGGCCTTGCCGACGACCGACGCCTCGGGTGCCATGCCCGGGTGTGCGGTGACCTGGTCGTGGACGTCCCACCAGAGAGCCAGATCCATCGTCAGGTGGTGCGCAAAGAAGCCGACGCCCACCCGATCGAGGTCGATCCGATCGTCCGTCTGCATTACGTCGAGGTCCGCGAACCCGATCTCGCCGATCCCAGCGGGGATCTGCAGCGCCTGCTCGAGGCGCTCGACCGCGATTGGTCGCTCGAGGATCTCGTGTGTGACCCCCACGTGCTCGCCACGCTGCAGCGGACGCTGCGCGCCGGTGACTGGACCGCCACCGTGGCCGTGCACGAGGGGTCGACGATCACGGCGATCTGGCCCGGCTTCCACGACGTCGCGCTGGGCGTGGCGTTCGACATCGGCTCCACCACCGTGGCCGGACACCTCTGCGACCTGCACACCGGGGAGGTGTTCGCGAGCGCCGGCGCGATGAACCCGCAGATCCGGTTCGGCGAGGACCTGATGAGCCGCGTGAGCTACGTGATGATGAACCCGGGCGCCGAGACCGAGCTGACGCGCGTGGTCCGCGAGTGTGTGGACGGGCTCGTCGCCGAGCTCTGCTCGGTGGCGGGGGTGGACCCGAACGACGTGCTCGACCTCACGATCGTCGGCAACCCGATCATGCATCACCTGTTCCTCGGCCTCGACCCGACCGAGCTGGGCGGGGCACCGTTCGCGCTGGCCACCGACGAGGCGGTGCGACGAGATGCACGGGCGCTCGGTCTCACGGCCACGAACGCCGGGGCGCGCGTCTACGTCCTGCCGTGCATCGCGGGCCACGTCGGTGCCGATACCGCCGGCGTGATCCTGTCCGAGGCACCCCACGACCAGGAGATCGTGAACCTGCTGGTCGACGTCGGTACGAACGCCGAGATCGTGCTGGGCAACCGCGATCGCATGCTCGCGGCGTCGAGCCCGACGGGCCCGGCGTTCGAGGGTGCTCAGATCTCGTGCGGTCAACGCGCGGCTCCCGGGGCGATCGAACGCGTGCGCATCGACCGCGAGACCCTGGAGCCGCGGTTCCGGGTGATCGGCCAGGATGCGTGGTCGAACGACCCCGGCTTCGACGCCACAGCGGTCACCGGTGTGTGCGGTTCGGGGATCATCGAGGCGGTGGCCGAGCTGTTCCTCGCCGGCGTCCTCACCACCGACGGCGTGATCGACGGCGGCCTCCGTGAACGGTCGCCGCGGATCCAACCCGACGGACGCACGTTCTCCTACGTGCTGCACGACGTGCCGGGGGCACCTCGTCTGGTGATCACCCAGAACGACATCCGCCAGATCCAGCTCGCGAAGGCCGCGCTGTACGCCGGCTGCCGCCTGCTGATGGACGCCCTCGGCATCGAGACGGTCGATCGGATCCGGCTGGCAGGTGCGTTCGGCGCTCACATCGATCCCACGTACGCATTGGTGCTGGGTCTGGTGCCCGACTGCGATCCGGCCCGCGTCACGAGCGCCGGCAACGCCGCCGGCACCGGCGCCCGGATCGCGTTGCTCAACCGCGCTGCTCGCACCGAGATCGAGGGCGTGGTGCGGCGCGTCGAGAAGCTCGAGACCGCGGTGGAACCGCGGTTCCAGGAACACTTCGTGGCGGCGATGGGCATCCCGCACACGTCCGAGCCGTTCCCACGGCTGGCGGCGACGATCGATCTGCCGACGCCCAGGACCTCGTCCGGTGGTGCCGATCGTCCCCGGAGACGGCGCCGCGACGCCCCCGACCGCACATCTTAGAAAGGAGCACCTCGTGAGCGATCAGGCACCCGAAGGCCGCAGGGGACGACAGGGCGGAGGCCGGGCGGCGCGACAGGCCGCGCGGTTGCACGCCGTGGCCGAGAAGATCCCGTTCATCACGCGCACGCTGCAGCCGTTCGAGGTGCTGAACGAGGAAGGGCTCAGCCTCGTCGAGCACAACGCCGACGCGATCCTGGAACAGGTGGGGATCGAGGTGCACGGCGCCCCGGATGCGCTGGAGTTGTTCAAGGACGCCGGGGCCGACGTGGACGGCGAACGCGTGCGGTTCCCCGCCGGCCTGTGCCGGCAGCTCGTGCAGGCCACCGCCCCCCGGGAGTTCACGCAGCATGCGCGGAACCCGGAGCACAGGGTGCAGATCGGCGGCAACGCCACCGTGTTCGCGCCCGCGTACGGTTCGCCGTTCGTGCGTGACGTCGACGGCGGCCGCCGGTACGGCACGATCGAGGACTTCCGCAACTTCGTGAAGCTCGCGAACTCCTCTCCGTTCCTGCACCACTCGGGCGGCACCGTGTGCGAACCCGTCGACCTGCCGGTCAACAAGCGGCACTACGACATGGTGTACGCGCACATGCGCTACTCCGACCGCCCGTTCATGGGATCGGTGACGCATCCGCAGCGCGCCGAGGACACCGTGTCGATGGCGCGCATCCTGTTCGGCAAGGACTACCTCGACGACCACTGCGTCGTCCTCAGCCTGATCAACGCCAATTCACCGCTGGTGTGGGACTCCTCGATGCTCGGCGCTGCGCGCGCCTACGCCGAGGCGAACCAGGCGGTGATCATGACGCCGTTCATCCTGGCGGGGGCGATGAGCCCCGCAACGGTGGCCGGAGCCGCCACCCAGACGTTGGCCGAGGCGCTCGCCGGGATGGCGTACGTCCAGCTCGTCCGGCCCGGAGCGCCGGTGGTGTTCGGGTCGTTCGCTTCGTCGATGTCGATGCAGTCGGGCGCACCGACGTTCGGGACGCCTGAGCCCGCGCTGGTGCTCTACACGCTGGCTGCCTGCGCGCGCCGGCTCGGCGTGCCGTTCCGCAGTGGCGGTTCGCTCACCGCGTCGAAGATCCCCGATGCCCAGGCCGCGTACGAATCGGCCAACACCCTGCAGCCCACCGTGCTAGGTGGCGTGAACTTCGTGCTGCACGCCGCTGGCTGGCTCGAGGGTGGTCTGACCATGGGTTACGAGAAGTTCGTCATGGACCTGGACCAGTGCGGCATGATGGCGGCCTTCGCCAAGGGCGTGGACCTCTCACCGAACGGACAGGCGTTGGACGCGATCGTCGAGAACGGGCCGGGCCAGCATTTCCTGGGCACGGCGCACACGCTGGCCAACTTCGAGTCGGCGTTCTTCCGCAGCTCGATCGCCGACAACAACTCCTTCGAGCAGTGGGAGATCGAAGGATCCGCGGATTCGATTACCAGGGCGAACACGATCTGGAAGAAGATGCTGGCCGAATACGAGGCTCCGGCGATCGACGAGGCCGTCGACGAGGAACTCCGGAGCTGGATCGAGCAGAAGAAGGCGTCCTTCCCGGACTCGAACGTATAGGCAGGGAGCGGCATGGCGGTGCGGAAACGACGGAGCCTCGGAGGGCTGGATCAGGAACAGCAGGCGGCGCTGCGCATGTTGGTGGCGACGCCGAAGTTCGAGTTGATCCCGCTCTCGGACGCCGCGGAGAAGGCGGAACAGTTGCCACACGCCTCCACCGTCACGGTGACGGCCTCACCCAGTCACGGCATCGAAGCCACGCTCGGCCTCGCCGAGGAGGTCGCCGATCGCGGCCACGTCGTGATCCCGCATCTGTCCGCGCACATGATCCGCGACCGCGCGCATCTGGGCGAGGTGCTCGATCGATGCCGTGAGTCCGGCTTCAGCCGGGCCTTCGTCGTGGGCGGCGATGCGAAAGACAAGGGGGAGTTCCACGACGGCTTGATGCTGCTCCGGGCGATCGACGACGCGGGCCACCCGTTCACCGAGATCGGCGTGCCGAGTTATCCCGAGGGCCACGTCGACATCACCGATGCCCGGCTGGTCGAGGTGCTGCTGGAGAAGCAGCGCTACGCCTCGTACATGACCACGCAGATGTGCTTC
>JBKPMF010000205.1:0-10016 GCA_046732015.1 Actinomycetota bacterium | reverse complement strand
CTGAAGGCCTGCGCGTTCGCGATCGCCATCGCCACCCCACGGGTGCCCGCGCTGAAGGGCTCGAGTTCGAAGACCCCCATCGGGCCGTTCCACAACACGGTCTTGGCGTCGGCGATGATCTCCGCGTAGTGCGCCACGGTCTTCGGTCCGATGTCCAAGCCCATCAGGCCCCGCGGGATCTCGGTGGCCGGCACGGTCCGGGCCTTCGACTCCAAGGAGATCGCTTCGGCCGCGACCACGTCCTGCGGCACCTCGATCAGCACGCCTCGTTCGACGGCACGGACGCGAGCCTCACGCACATCGTCGAAGCGGTCGCGTTCGACGAGGCTGTTGGCGACCTCACCCCCGTCGGCGGCGATCAGCGTGAACGCCATGGCGCCGCCGATCAGCAACGCGTCGACGCGGTCGATCAGGGAGTCGATCACCGCGAGCTTGTCGGACACCTTCGCGCCACCGAGGATCGCCACGTACGGACGGTCGGGCTCGTGCAGGAGCGTCGACAGCACCTCGACCTCACGCTCGACCAGGCGGCCGGCGACGGCGGCGCGGCCGCTCGAGCGCATCAGGTCGGGCAGCGCGTCCACGCTGGCGTGTGCTCGATGGATCGCCCCGAACGCGTCGTCGACGTACGCGTCGGCGAGCTCGGCGAGCCGGCCGGCGAACGCGGGGTCGTCTGCCTCTTCGCCTGCGTCGAACCGCAGGTTCTCGAGCAGGACGACCGGGGCGTCGGGGAGCCCGCCAGGCGCGGTATCCTGCAGCGCGGCCACGGGCTCGCCCAGGAGTTCGCCGAGCCGCTCCCCCACGGGCGCCAGGCGCAGTCCTTCGTCGACCGTGCCCTTGGGCCGGCCGAGATGCGAACCGAGCACCAGGCTCGCCCCACGCTGGCGGAGTTCGGTGAGGGTGGGCAGCGTGGCGCGGATCCGCGCATCGTCGGCCACCGCACCGTCCTGCAAGGGGACGTTGAAGTCGGCGCGCACGAAGACGCGCGACCCGGCGATCTCGCCGAGATCGTCGAGGGTGCGAAGGGTCACAGCTTCGAGGCGACCAGGGCGGCCAGATCGACCAGGCGGCTCGAGTAGCCCCATTCGTTGTCGTACCACCCGATCGCCTTGACCACGTTGCCGATCACCATGGTGGCGCTGGCGTCGAACGTGCACGAGGCCGGCGACCCCACGATGTCGGTGGAGACGAGTGGGTCCTCGGTGTAGATCAGCTTGCCGGCCAGGCTCCCCTCATCGGCCGCTGCCTTGAACGCGGCCTTGACCTCATCGACCGTGACGTCCCGGCTCACCGTGGCGACCAGGTCGGTCACCGAGCCATCGGGCACGGGCACCCGCATCGACATCCCGTCGAGCTTGCCCTTGAGGTGAGGCAGCACCAGGCCGGTCGCCTTCGCGGCGCCGGTCGAGGTAGGGATGATGTTGACGGCGGCGGCACGCGCCCGGCGGAGATCCTTGTGGGGCAGATCCAGGATCGACTGATCGTTCGTGTAGGCGTGCACGGTGGTCATGAAGCCCTGCTGGATGCCGAACGCGTCGTCGATCACCTTCGCCATGGGGGCGACGCAATTCGTCGTGCAGGAGGCGTTGGAGATCACGTGGTGGTTGGCGGGGTCATAGGCGTCGTCGTTCACGCCCAGCACCACGGTGAGGTCCTCGCCGGTGGCGGGAGCGCTGATGATGACCTTCTGCGCTCCGGCCTCGAGGTGGGCGGCCGCCTTCTCGCGGGTAGTGAAGATGCCGGTCGACTCGATCACGATCTCGGCGCCCACCTCTTTCCACGGCAGGTTGGCGGGATCGCGTTCGGCGAAGAAGCGCAGTTCGTCGCCGTCGACCATCAAGCCCTGGCCGCCGACGGACACCTCGCCCGGATAGCGGCCGTGCACCGAGTCGTACTTCAGCAGGTGCGCCATCGTGGCGGCGTCGCCCAGGTCGTTCACGCCCACGAAGTCGAAATCGAAGTTGCCTTGCTTGGCGGCTCGGAAGAAGTTGCGACCGATGCGGCCGAACCCGTTGATGCCGATCTTCACGCTCATCGCTGGATCGCTCCTTGGCAGGGGGTCGAGACCCCGATACTAACGAGCGGACCGCGGGGTCGTCCCCGGCGGCCTCAGGGACGGCGCAGGTCGCGATGCGTCACGCTGACCGGCATCCCTCGCCCGGACAGGAACGCCCCGAGCTCTTCGGCCACCACCACGGATCGGTGCCGGCCACCCGTGCAGCCCACCGCGACCGTGAGGTAGGACTTCCCCTCGGCGACGTAGCCCGGCACCACGACGTCCAGCAGCGCCTCGAGCCGCTCCATGAAGGCCTCGTACTGCGGCTGGCCCTGGACGTAGTCGCGGACCGGTTGCTCGGTCCCGGGGAGCGGTCGGAGCTCTTCCACCCAATGCGGGTTGGGCAGGAACCGGACGTCGAACACGAGGTCAGCGTCCCGCGGCGATCCGTACTTGAACCCGAAGGACTGGATGCTGACCTGGAGCCCCGACTCGGGTGGCGCGTCGGCGAACGCCTCGCGGATGCGGTCACGGAGCCCGTGCGGGGTGAGGCCGCTGGTGTCGATGATCAGGTCTGCGTCGCCGCGCAGGCTCTCCATCATGAGGCGCTCCTTGCGGATGCCCTCGACCACGCGGTCGGCCGGCGCCAGCGGATGACGCCGGCGCGTGGCCTCGTACCGGTTGACCAGGTCGTCGTCGGCGGCCTCGAGGAAGACGATGCGGTAGTCGACGTGTTCCTGCTTGAGCTCCTCGAGCGCTTTGGAGAGTTCGCCGAAGAACACGCCGCCGCGGGCGTCCACCACGATCGCGACCCGGGTGGGGCCGCCCGGCCGGGACACCAGCTCGGCCATCTTGCCCAGCAGCGCCGGCGGCAGGTTGTCGACCACGAAGAACCCGAGGTCCTCGAGGGAGTGGGCGGCCTCGGACCGGCCCGCGCCCGACAGTCCGGTGATCAGGGTGAAGCCGGTTGCCGGCCGAGGGCCCTCGCCCGGCGGCATCGGCAGGATCGTCGCGTCGGGCATGTCAGGCGCTCTCCTTGCTGGCGGCCAGCACGCCGGCCGGCATGCCCGCCAAGCCGTCTCGCGGCGCCGACGAGTGCAGGCCGTCGTAGACCGCCTTGGCCACCTCGGGCCCGATGCCCGGGGTGGCAGCGATCTCTTCCACCTCGGCGGCCCGCAGCCGGCTCAACGAACCGAACCGCTTGAGCAGGGCCTTCTTGCGCCCGGGACCCACGCCGGGGATGTCGTCGAGCGGCGAAGCCAGCGCGCGCTTCTCCCGCTTCTGGCGGTGATAGGTGATCGCGAACCGGTGGGCTTCATCGCGCAGATGCTGCAGCACGAACAAGGCTTCAGAGCCTCGCGGGATGAGGAGCGGCTCGGGCGTGTCGGGGAAGTAGACCTCCTCGAGGCGCTTCGCGAGCCCGATGTGCGGGATCTGCAAGCCCAGGTCGGACAGCACCTTCGACGCCATCGAGAGCTGGCCACGACCTCCGTCCACCACGACGAGCGCGGGCGGGTAGGAGAAGCGTCGCCCCGGGCTGGGGCCTTCCTCCTGCTCCTTCAGCAGCCGTGTGAACCGGCGACGCAGCATCTCCTCCATGGAAGCGAAATCGTCCTGTCCGGCCACTCCCTTGATCTGGAACCGGCGATAGTCCGAGCGCTTCGGCAGGCCGTCCTCGAACACCACCATGGATCCGACCTTGTCGGTGGCGCCCAGGTTCGAGATGTCGTAGCACTCGATCCGCAGCGGGGCCTGTTCCAGGCCGAGGTGCTTCGAGAGGTCGGCGAGGGCGCGTGATCGGGCTCCGAAGTCCGATGCTCGCCGGAGCTTGTGCCGGTGGAAGGCCTCGTCGGCGTTGCGGGTGACCACCTCGAGGAGCTTCCGTTTGGCGCCCCGTTCCGGGACGCGGATGCGGACCTGTGAGCCCCGGCGTTGGCTGAGCCACTGCTCCAGGACCTCCTGGCCGTCTGGGATGCCGGGGACGAGCACCCGGGGCGGGATGTCGTCGCGCTCCATGTAGAGCTGCCGGACGATCGATCCCAGCAGTTCGGCACGGCTGAGTTCCTCCACGCGATCGGCGACCCACCCCTTGCGACCCAACACCCGGCCGCCCCGGACGATGAACACCTGGAACGCTGCCTCGAGGTCATCCTCGGCCAGCCCGATGATGTCGAGGTCCTCAGGTTGGGTGAGCACCATCTCCTGGGACTCCATGGCCCGGCGTGCGGCGCTCAACTGGTCGCGTAGCTTGGCGGCCTGTTCGTACTCCTGACGCCCGGCCGCCTCGTCCATCTCGGCTTCCAGCCGGCGGAGCACCTGTTTCGGATTGCCCGCCAGGAAGTCGGCCATGGCGTCGACGTGCTCGCGGTAGGACTCCTCCGTGACCCCGGAGACCTCAGGCACGCACGGCCCCGCGCAGCGGCCGATGTCGAAGTACAAGCACGGCCGCTTCGCGCGAGCCCGTTGATCGAAGAACGCGTTGGAGCAGGTGCGGACCGGAAACACGCGGGTGAGCGCATCGAGGGTGTCGCGGATGGCCCAGGCGTGCGCGTAGGGGCCGAAATACCGGACCTTCTTCCGCTTGGCACCCCGCAGCACCTGCGCCCTTGGCCAGGTCTCCCCCACGGTGAGCGCCAGGTAAGGGTAGGACTTGTCGTCTCGGTAGCGGATGTTGAAGCGCGGCCGGTGGGTCTGGATCAGGTTGTACTCGAGCATCAGCGCGTCGACCTCGCCCGAGGCCAGCATCCACTCGACACTCTCGGCGGACTGGGTCATGGCCTCGGTGCGCGGGTGCAACGGCCGGCTCCAGTAGTTGGCCAGGCGCTTGCGGAGCGAGGTGGCCTTGCCCACGTAGATCACGCGGCCGTCGCCGTCGCGGAACAGGTAGCAGCCGGGCTGATCCGGGATGCTGGACGAAGCCGGACGAGGGACGCTCACCCATCCATCCTACGTTCGCTCCCCGACAGGTCGGGGACGACGCGAGCCCTACTTGGCGCCCTTCACCACCGCGAGCGCGCCGAACATCGTGGTGGGGTGCGCGTCGCACTGGAAGTAGTAGGTACCGACGTCCAGGGGATCCATGTTGAGGGTCTCTTCGACCGGCCCAGGCGTGAGGTCGGTCGAGTTGATGGACTCACCGCCCTGTTCGGTGAAGACGTCGATGTTGTGCGGGATGCCGTCGTCCTGGTTGTCGAAGTGGATCGTGAACTTGTCGCTCGCCGGCGCCACGAGGCAGTCGGTGTCGAAGGCGATGCCGACCCCGACGATGTCGAGAGCGACCTGACCGCTGTCACCACACCCTTCTCCTGGGGGTGCGGGGCCCGCATCAACCTCCGGGGTGGGGCTCGGGGCGGCGACCTGCAGGTCCTGGACATCGCCCCAGACGCCGAGCCGAAGGTCCTGGCCGACCGTGCCGTACCACGCCAGATATGCGTTGGCTCCGTCGGGTGAGACCGCGACCGACGGGAACTCCCCCTGCCGGGTGTCGACCGCATCGACCGGCGCGAAGTCCCCGCCATCGGTGGATGAGACGAGGCTCACCGAGCCCTGATCGGTGTAGGTGACGTACAGCACGCCATCCCCGTCGACGGCGACGCCGGTGGTGGGTTCGAGGATCGGGAGCTCCTCGGGACCCATGGCCGGAACGTCGGTGTCGGCGAGGTCGGTCACGTCCCATCCGAGGTCACTCTGGGTGGCGAGCTTCACGCCTCCCTGGCCGTCGTAGAAGGTGAGGTAGGCGACTCCGTCGGCGTCGACGGCCATGTCGAGCCCGTCGCCGCTCACGCCCGTGGCCACCACGGAGCTCGTCCACTTGGTGCCGTTGAGGGTGGCCGCCATCACCGCGTTCTCGGAGGTGTCCACGTAGGCCACCGTGGGCCCGGCACCGGTGATCCCGATCTCCGTGCCCTTGGGCTGGGGGCATCCGTCGCACAAGGGGATATCGGCCACCGTCTGGGTATCCCATCCGGCGTCGGTCTGTGTCGCCATCTCGACCCGCTGGCCGATGGCGTTCACCGTGTAGGCGACCCAGGCGTTGCCGTCGGCGTCGGCCGTCACGGCGGGACGCCCGATCGGGCCCGCCTTGCGGATGGGGACGCCGTAGTCGAATACCTGATCGGCGGTGAAGCTGTCGGCGCCGCCGGCGTACCAGACCCCGTCAGGGCCGGTCCAGACCACGTGCTTGCCGCCCTGCTCGTCGATCGCGATGTCGGTGCCGTTCGTGTTCTCCGATGTCGCGCCGACCAGCTGGTCGACGGTAGCCGGTCCGTAGGGCACCGTGATGCCGGTGGGCGTGTCGCGGACCTGGGCGGCGGCGCCCCGGGTGAAGATGCCGTCGGAGCTGACGCTGCCGACACCGATCGCGGCACCGAAGTCACCCGGCTTGTCCGCGGTGGACTCGGTCTGGATGTAGGGAGCGCCGATGGGACGGGCGGCGGGGATCTCGCCTTCGGCGAGCTCGGCCGGGAAGATCCAGTAGGAGTAGTAGGGCACGCCATCGGCGTCGACGGCGATGGCGTTGCCGAGGCCCACGTCGTCGATGAAGTCGGCGACGGCCGGCACGAAGCGGGTGCCCGCCCCTGCCACGACCTCACCCTGGGGGACCTCGCTGCACGCGGCCGTCAGCAGGGCCACGGCACACAGGGTGGTGAACAGTCGCTTGGACACGTCGGCGGGAATCCTAGCAAGCATCGTCAAGCTCGCAAGCGTGCTACCGCTCCGCTGCCTGAGCGCCGGTCAGCGGCACGAGCTCGGCCTCATCCTCGAGCGGGAGCGTGGGGCGTTCCAGGACCTCGGCCAGGAACCGGCCCGTGTGCGAGGCCGGGTCGGCGGCGACCTGCTCGGGCGTGCCGGTGGTCACGATGCTGCCGCCCTTGTCCCCGCCCTCGGGTCCCATGTCGATCAGGTGGTCGGCGGTCTTGATGACATCGAGGTTGTGCTCGATCACCAGGACGGTGTTGCCGGTGTCGACGAGCCGTTGCAGCACGCCGAGGAGCTTGCGCACATCCTCGAAGTGGAGCCCGGTCGTGGGTTCGTCCAGGACGTAGAGCGTGTTACCGGTGGCGCGCTTGTGCAGTTCGGAGCTGAGCTTGATCCGCTGAGCCTCGCCGCCGGACAGGGTGGGCGCGGGCTGGCCGAGCTTCACGTAGCCCAGCCCCACGTCGGACAGGGTCTGCATGTGCCGCTTGATGACCGGGATGTTCTGGAAGAACTCGAGCGCCTCTTCGATGCTCATCTCCAGGACGTCGCTGATCGAGCGGCCCTTGTACTTCACTTCGAGCGTCTCGCGGTTGTAGCGCCGCCCCTTGCACACCTCACAGGTGACGTAGACGTCGGGCAGGAAGTGCATCTCGATCTTGATCTGGCCGTCGCCGGCGCAGTTCTCGCAGCGGCCGCCGCGCACGTTGAAGCTGAACCTCCCCGGTTGGTAGCCGCGCAGCCGGGCTTCGGGCACCTGCGCGAACAGCTTGCGCACATGATCGAACACGCCGGTGTAGGTGGCCGGGTTCGATCGCGGGGTTCGCCCGATCGGCGACTGGTCGATGTCGACGATCTTGTCGATCTGCTCCCAGCCGACGAGCTTCTTGTAGCGGCCGGGCTGGAGCCGCGACCGGTAGACCTTCTGCATCAGCGCGCGGAGCAGGACGTCCTGGACCAGGGTGGACTTGCCGCTGCCCGACACCCCCGTGACGCAGACGAACGTGCCTAGCGGGATGTCGACCGTGACGTTCTTCAGGTTGTGCTCGCGGACCCCTTCGATGCGAAGGCGGCGCCTGGTGGGCTTGCGGCGACGCCCGGGTGTGGGGATCTGGCGACGGCCCGCGAGGAACTGGCCGGTGATCGACCGTTCGCACTCGAGCAGTCCCTTGAGGTCGCCGGAGTAGACGATCTCGCCGCCGTGCTCCCCCGCCAGCGGACCGATGTCGACGATGTGGTCGGCCTCGAGGATCGTGGCCTCGTCGTGCTCGACCACGATGAGGGTGTTGCCGAGGTCGCGCAGACGGATGAGCGTGTCGATCAGGCGCTTGTTGTCGCGCTGGTGCAGGCCGATGGAGGGTTCGTCGAGGATGTAGAGGACGCCCACCAGCCCGGAGCCGATCTGGGTGGCGAGCCTGATCCGCTGGGCCTCGCCCCCGGCCAGGGTTCCGGCGGGCCGAGCCAACGACAGGTAGTCGAGCCCCACGTCGACCAGGAACCGCAGGCGCTCGCGGATCTCTTTGAGGAGCCGCTCGGCGATCATCTGCTCGCGTTCGGACAGCTCCAGGGTGTCGATGAAGGTACGGGTGTCGCGGATCGACAGATCGGTGAGCTGGGCGATGTTGAGCCCGTCGATCGTGACGGCGAGGGTCTCGGGCTTGAGGCGGGCGCCTTTGCAGGTTCGGCACGGGATCTCGCGCATGAACTGCTCGAGCTTGTCGCGCTGGGTGTCGGATTCGGTCTCCTGGTGACGGCGCTCGACGTTGGGGATCACGCCTTCGTAGGTGGTGTGGTAGGAGCGCTGACGCCCGTAGCGGTTCTTGTAGCGGACGTGGATCTTCTGGTCGGACCCGTACAGCAGGATCTCGCGCTGGGCTTTGGGCAACCGTTTGAACGGGGTGTCGAGATCGATGTCGTGCGTCTCGCCCACGGCATCGAGCACGCGGTTCCAGTATTCGAGCGTGGCGCTGGCCCAGGGCGCGAGCGCTCCTTCGTGGATCGACAGGTCCTGGTTGGGGACCACGAGTTCGGGGTCGACCTCGAGCCGCGTGCCGAGCCCGTCGCAGGTGGGGCAGGCCCCGTACGGCGAGTTGAACGAGAAGTTGCGGGGCGCGAGTTCGTCGAAGGAGATGCCGTCGTAGGTGCAGGCGAGCTTCTGGCTGAAGGTCTGGAGCTCCTCGCCGCCGTCGTGGGTCTGGACCGCGATGGACGCGATGCCCTCGGCCAGCTCGAGCGCGGTCTCGACCGAGTCGGCGACGCGCCGGCGGATGTCGGGCTTGGCGACCAGGCGGTCGACCACGACCTCGATCGTGTGCTTGTAGGTCTTGGCCAGCCGGATGGGTTCGGCCAGGTCGCGGACCTCCCCGTCGATGCGCGCCCGTGGGAAGCCCTTGCGCGCCAGCTCGGCGAGCAGCTTGCCGTACTCGCCCTTGCGGCCCCGGACGATGGGCGCCAGCACCTGGAACCGGGTGCCTTCGGGCAGCTCGAGGACCTGGTCGACGATCTGCTCGGGGGTCTGGCGGCCGATGGGACGCCCGCAGTTGGGGCAGTGCGGGTGGCCCACCCGCGCGTAGAGCACGCGCAGGTAGTCGTAGACCTCGGTGATCGTGCCGACGGTGGAGCGAGGGTTCCGGCTGGTGGACTTCTGGTCGATGGAGATGGCCGGCGAGAGCCCTTCGATGAAGTCGACGTCGGGCTTCTCCATCTGGCCCAGGAACTGGCGGGCGTACGACGACAACGACTCCACGTACCGCCGCTGGCCCTCGGCGTAGATCGTGTCGAAGGCGAGCGAGGATTTCCCGGAGCCGGACAAGCCCGTGAACACGATCAGCTCGTCGCGCGGGAGGTCCAGCGTGACGTTCTTGAGGTTGTGCTCACGAGCACCATGGATGACGAGCCGCTCGGTGCCCATACGGGAGCCAGTGTAGAGGCGAGCGCCGACACGACCTCCGCCCTATCCTTCGGGCATGGATCGGGACCTGCGCCAGACGCCCGTGTACCGCGACGTCGAGACGTTCTTCAAGGAGCTGCTGGAACCCGGGTTCGGCACGATCGCCGACCTGAGCGGACCCCGGGTCTCACCCGACGGAACCATGGTGGCGTGCACGGGATCGCGCCTCGACGCGCTCGAGGGCCCGGCCAGCGGACACGCGCGGGTCTGCGTGGTGCCGGTCGACGGGTCGGGGCTCCGCCAACTCACGGCTGGACCGAACGACGACGCCGGTCCGCAGTGGTCGCCGGATGGTTCGACGCTCACCTTCCTCAGCGACCGGGCGGCGCCGGGCCGGTTCCAGCTCTACGCCCTGGAGACCGACGTGCTCGGAGA
>JBKPMF010000204.1:0-7471 GCA_046732015.1 Actinomycetota bacterium | reverse complement strand
CCCCGCTCCCCGACGCCACCAGCCAGGACCAGGCATGTCAGCGGAGCACGATCGCCTTCTCGGAGACGCTCGCACGCGTGAACGAGTGGAACGTCGAGAACCTGGGCTGTGGCGGCGCGACGATCGCGGATGGGATCTTGGGAGCGCAAGTCGTCGGCGGTCTCGAAGTGCCACCGCAACTCGCCGTCGCGAAGCGGGCGGTCGACGCGGAGACGGTCATCATCAACATCGGCGCCAACGATCTGCATTGGAGCTCGCTCGTGTTCCTGTGCGCCGCGGCGGATTCCTGCGACAACCGCGCCCTGACGGCCTACTTCCAACATTCCCTCGATCGGTTCACGCAGGACTACTACGAACTGCTGCGCCAACTCACGGCACTCCCGGGTGATCCGCTCGTCCTGATCAATCAGTACTACGAGCCGTTCGATCCGGCCCTGGACTGCTTGGCGTCCGATGGGCTCACGTCCGAGAAGATCGACGTGCTCCTCGCTCGACTCGACACGGTGAACCAGGTCCTGGCCAACGGCGCCGAGACGTTCAGCTATCGATCCATCCAGCCGGATTTCACCGGACACGAACTCTGTACCGACCAGTCCTACGTGCAGAGCGAAGACGATCCTGCCCCGCTGCACCCGAATGCACGGGGACACCTGGCGATCGCACTCGCCGATGAACGAGCGTTGCTCGCTCCCGGCTCGTGATCAGGCTTCCGACACCGAGATCGCGTCCAGTCGGAACGGTGCATCTCCGTGGAGATCGATCGTGATGGTGTGGGTTCCGACATGACTGAACCGCCGTTTGAAGATGCGCTTCCGCCGCTGGACCGCCGTGCGCTGCTCCGAGATCACCGTGATGTCGCCGTCGAGGAAGACCGTTGCCGCGCCGAGGGTCGGGCCGGTGGGGCCGATGATCGAGACGCCTCGTCCGGTGAACGTGAGGGTGGCGGTACCGTTCGGATCCGACGAGGAGGCCAGGTGGCCGTGGAACGCATCCCCGTCGGCCACGCTGCTCCACGAACCGGCGTAGGAGATCGCATGGTTCGTCTCGTCGAAGATCTTGATGGGCCGGAGCAGCACCGCCGAGATCCCCTGTTCGTCGAGAGACTCCCCGGCGATCACACCGCTCGAGGCGTTGCCGTTGGCGTCGACGATCCTGGTGCCGCGATCGAACGGGATCCGGCGATCGAGCGTTCGGAGCAACCCATCGTCGTAGACGAACCCGAACCCCGCGAAATCGGGGCCTCCGGGCTTCGTGTAGGAACCCACCACCTGTCCCTGCTCGTTCAGGTGTCGCACCTCCACGCAATCCGCGCCGGTCGGGACCGGGAGGAGGGTGAACCCCGAGTACGAGCGGAGCCACCCGACGCAATGAAGGGTGGAGCTAGTCCCCACCGTGCTCGTTCCCCCGATGAGTCCCCCGCCGTTGACCGTGCTCGCGCACCCGTCGGTCCACCCTGCGGGGACGCCGAGATCATGCATGGTTCCCCCGCGGAACCAGAAGGGATGGGAACCGCCGCCCGCCGTGTCGGCGCAGCCGACCGCCTGACCGTCGACGGCGGTGGCGAAGGCGACCGAGGTCGGACCTCCGAGCGTGCCGAGGCCACGCATCGTGGCGCCGTTCCACAGGAACGCGCGACGCTTGCCAGCGCCGGTCAGTGCCGCACCCACCACCTGGCCGCTCTCGTTGATGCCGTATCCCCAGCTCGAATCGCCGCCGAGCGTGGGCAGCGCATCCACCGACCCGGTCTGCAGATCGAACCGGTAGGCATGGTTGATGTGGAAGTTGCCGGCAGTGCCCACGACCTGGCCTGATCCGTTGATACCCGCCGCCGTGCTCTCGGGGCACAGCGTGCCCGGAACATCGGGGTCGGGACAGGAAAGCAGCGGGCCGATGGCCGTCCACGCGCCGCCTGAGTACGCGAAGGGATGGGTGAAGCTTCCGCCTTGATCGGCCACGATCGTCGCCTGACCCGCATCGTTGACGCCGGTCGCGAAGCCTTCGAATCCCCCCGGCGGAGTGATGACCTTGACCTCGTAGCGGTGCGCCGCACCCGCAGGCGTCGCACCGACGATGCCTGCCAGGCAGACGACCATGGTGGCCGTCACGACACCGATCCACCGACGAGAAGCGCGACCGATGCTCATCGTTCCCCCTTCGGGTGAGCGTGACCCCTCGGGCGTTCTCATCGTTGCACCGACCCTGCGCGCGAAGTATCGGCCGGGTGACCCATTCGAGCACCCTCACGCGGGGCTACCGGCCACTCCCTACGCCAAGCGCGGGATGGCCGGGGGGGTTGCTCCAGCGCACGATGCCATCATGAGGAAACCCTTCCGCGTGTGCGCAGGGCTCCTGATCGTGTCGGCGACCATCGTCTGGGTGCCGATCTCGGCGCAGACCGCATCCAGCGCACCCAACATCGTCGTGATCATGACCGACGACCAGCGCTGGGACACGCTCTCGCGCATGCCGAACGTCCAGCGCCTCCTGCAGCAGCAAGGGACCACCTACACGAACGGGTTCGTGCCGAACTCGTTGTGTTGCCCGAGCCGGGCCACGACCTTGACGGGACTCAACGCACGCACGACCGGGGTCTACTCGAACACCCCACCGTTCGGCGGCTTCGCCTCGTTCAAGGACCAGACGACGATCGCCACAGTGCTCCGCGGGCAGGCCGGGTACCGAACGATGTTCGTGGGCAAGTACCTGAACGGCTATCTGGGAGGTCGCTACGGCTATGTGCCCCCGGGGTGGGATCGTTGGTTCTCGATCGCCGGCGGCAAGTACTACAACTACTACGCGGCGGACAACGGACGGAAATCACCGCTGTACGGCACCGGTCCTGAGGCCTACTCGGGCCGGGTCCTCACCACGAAGGCGATCGACTACGTGACCACCGCTCCGACGACGTCGCCGTTCTTCCTGTTCTACGCCCCCGTCGCCCCGCACGCCGCCCTGAATGAGGCGTACGCGATCCCGGATCCTCGGGACGTCGGCGTCCTGGACGCCCTGCCGGGCGCCCGTCCTCCGTCCTACGGGCTGAAGGACTCGGTTGCGGATATGCCCTCCTACATCCAAGCCAACGGTTGGAACGTGAATTCGGTGGACAGGTTCCGGCGCAAGCAGCTCGAATCCGTGATCGGCGTCGATCGGAACATCGGCGAACTGATGGCCGTGCTGCCCGCGAACACGTTGGTGATCTTCATGTCGGACAACGGCTTCATGTGGGCCGAACACAAGTGGCACTACAAGAGCGCTCCATACGAGGAATCGATCCGCATCCCGCTCGTCGTGCGATGGGACGGCGTCGTGGCAGCGGGTGCGACCGACCCCCGACTGGCGCTGAACGTCGACATCGCCCCGACGGTCGCGACGGCGGCCGGCATCGATGTCTCGACGACGCCGCTCGGTCTCGATAGCAACGGCGTCCCTCGCCTGTCCGAAGGACTCGACCTGTTGGGTGCGACCACGCGATCCTCGTTCGTCCTCGAGCACTACGAGAACCAGAGCAAGGTGCCGCCCTACTGCGGCATCCGAACCGAGGACGGGTGGATGTACACGCGGTACTGGGACGGCAGGGCTGCGATCGCGGACAACGGTTTCGAGGAGCTCTACCACGTGGCGGTGGATCCGTATCAACTCACCAACCTCATCACGGATCCGAGCGCGGCCGACACGTTGTCGACCCTGCGAGCGCTCACGCGAGAACGATGCAGTCCCGCCCCTCCGTACTACGTGTGGCCGACCTAGCCGTCACGAGCAGCCTTCCGCTGAGCTCCGGAACGCCCATCGGCGTAGGATTCGGGCGTGGTTGCACCATCCAACGACCCGGTGGTCGCGGGGCGGGACGCACTCGAGCGACATGCGTGGACGGAGGCCTACGAGGTCTTGACCCACGCCGACGACGGACGTGCGCTCGGCGGTGAAGGGCTCACGCTCCTCGCCGCGGCCGCGTACTGGACCGCGCACCCCGATGAGACCGTCGAGTACCTGGAGCGCGCATACGGAGCGTATGTGGAGGAGGGTGACCCCGCGTCGGCCTCCATGATCGCCTTCCGCGTCGCAGAGCAGCACGGCATGAGGATGGCCCTCCCTCAGGCGCAGGGGTGGGCGGCGAGAGCGATGCACCTGGCGGAGGACGACCCGTCATGGCCGGTGCACGGGTGGCTCGCATGGATGCAGGGCCTCCTTGCATGGTTCGCCGCCGAATACGAGCAGGCGATCGGCGCCTACGACCGGGCGATCGAACTCGCCTCGGCATCGAAGGATCGAGATCTCCGCTGGATGAGCGTCCACGACAAGGGACATGCGTTGTGTCTGTTGGGGCGGGTGGACGAGGGCCGAGCCCTGCTCGACGAGGCCATGGCGGCCGTGGTGGGTGGCGAACTCGGCCCGGATGCCGCCGGCTATGTCTACTGCGGCATGATCGGAGCATGCTCGAAGCTCGGCGACTACGGTCGTTCGGCCGAGTGGACCGACGCGACGCTTCGGTGGTGTGAACGGGAGTCGATCCCGGCCTTCCCAGGCGTCTGCCGGATCCACCGAGCGGAACTGATGCGGCTGCGGGGTTCGCTGGCCGAGGCCGAGGAGCAGGCCAGGATGGCGTGCGAGGAGCTTCCCCGATTCAACTTCTTCTCCGGACTCGGGCCGGCGTACTACGAGATCGGTGAGGTCCGCCGGCTGGTGGGCGATCTCCAGGGCGCGGAGGAGGCCCATTCGCAGGCGATGGGGTACGGCTTCGATCCGCAACCCGGTCTCGCGCTCACCCAGTTGGGACGCGGCGACGTCGGATCCGCGGCCGCCGGGATCAAGCAGGCGTTGGCGGGCGCCGGCGACAATCGATGCCGGCGGGTCCGGCTGCTGGCAGCACAAGCGGAGATCGCCCTGGCCGGGGATGACCTCGCGACCGCCACGGCGGCCGACGAGGAACTCATGGCCCTGGAGACCGACTTCGAAACCGTCGCGGTGCGGTCGCTCGCCGCGTCCGTCCATGGCGCGGTCCTGCTCGCTCAGGGGGAGCCTGCGGGGGCCCTCACCGAGCTCCGACGCGCGCAGGAGGGGTGGCAGCAGGTCGGGGCGCCCTACGAAGTTGCCGGATCACGGGCACTGGTCGGTCGCGCGCTGCATGCGCTCGGCGACGATGGCGCCGCCCTCCTCGAACTGAACGCCGCCCGGTCCGGCTTCGAACGCGTGGGCGCCCTCCCGGACCTGGAGGTCATCACCCGCCTCGTGGCGGAGGTCGGCGCGGGCGGTGCCCACAAGCACGTCGCGCGCGGATTCATGTTCACCGACATCGTGAAGTCCACGGACCTGATCGGGCTGATCGGCGATGATGCCTGGGAGGACCTCCTTCGCTGGCACGATCAGATGCTCGGATCCGAGTTCGCCGCACACGGCGGCTTGGTCGCTCACCACACGGGAGACGGCTTCTTCGTCACGTTCGATGACGCCGCGACCGCGCTTGCCTGTGCGATCGGGGTGCAGCGCGCACTCGTCGAGCACCGGCGCGATCACGGGTTCGCCCCACAGGTGCGGATCGGGGTGCACGTCGCCGAAGCGACGAGGCGCGGCACGGACTACAGCGGCGGTGAGGTGCACAAGGCGGCCCGGATCGCCGCGCTGGCTAAAGGGGGACAGATCCTCGCGAGCGTGGACGCGATCGATGCGACCAACCGAACCTTCCGCACGGCCGATCACCGCACCGTGACCCTGAAGGGCGTGGCGCACCCTGTCGAGGTGGCCAGCGTCGACTGGCAGCACGCTGGACCCTGAGGCCCGCGCAGCCCGCCTTCCGACCCGGCAACGCGTCAGCCGCTCGCCGACGCCAGTCGTCGGGAGAGCACGTGGATCACACCGATCGCGGTGTCCGGCCGCTCGCGCAGGATCGCCTCGAACTGTGGCTTCGCGATCGTGAGGACGCGGACGCTGCCTCGCGCGAGCAGGGACGCGACGCGGGGTTCATGGGTGATCACGGCCATCTCCCCCACGGCCTCACCCTGGGACCGCACGGCGACGACACGTTCATCGCCGGCCGCATCGCGCATCGAGACGGCGACCTCACCGCTCACGATGATGTGCATCTCCTCTCCGGGCTCGCCTTGCACGGCGATCGTGTCGCCGTCCTCGTACGCGTGTTCGGTCGCGATCGTCGCGATGGGCTGCAGGTCCTGTGGCGGCAGCGCCCCGAACAGTGGCACGTCTCGCAGGAACAGCACGCGTTCCATCGGCGACAGGGTCGACATCGTGCGCGTCATGGATCCTCCTGAGGGTTGGGCGTCGGATGCGGGCTGAGCGGCGAGCGCCACGCAGGCACGGAGCCACTCGTCGGGATCGTCCTGCAACAGCTCCAGCAGGGTGTCGCGATCGATGCGTTGCGGGGTCCCGTCCCAGATCGTGAGCAGCGGGCTGACGACGTCGTGCATCCCCACGCTCTCGATCACCTCGAGCGCGTTCGCACGCTGGGTCGGATCGGTGACCGAGAGGTTCTCGATGGCGACCGACAGCTCGGTCCTTCCTCCGAGGAGCGATGCCGCACGCAGGCCCAGGATCGCTTGGTCCTCCGACCGCGAAAGCAGCGAGTCGCGGAGCAGACCGAGGCCGGGATCGGCATCGTCCTGGACGCCGACGCCCAGCCGATAATGCTCGACACAGCCATCCACCATGGCGGCGGCGAAGGCGTGGATCGCGTCCTCGTGGCCGTCGATCGGCAGGTGCTCCAACGCCGTGAGTGCCCCGTCGCGTCGATCGGGAACGCCGAGCGAATCGATCACCGGCCCGAGCGCCACCTCACCCAGGAGTGCCAATCCCGCGGCCGCGCCTTCCCGGACGACCGGCTGCTCGTCGGCGAGCGCCGCGACGAGCGGAGCCAGTGCGCGCGCCGGATCGATCGTCGCCAGCGCCCCGGCGGCCTCCGCTCGAACGGCGGGAACGGGATCGGAGAGTCCGGCCTCCGCGACGGCGGCGAGCGCGGAGACGTGGAGACCGTGCATCGCGCCGAACGCGGCCACGCGGTCGGCCTCCGCTTCACTGCCGGCGAGCTCAGCGAGCATCGACCGCGACCCGGGATCGCCTTCCGCCGCCAGGATGGCCGCAGCACGTGATCGCACGACGGGGTCGGGGTCCTCGAGCAGCCGATGGATCGCCGAGGTGACGATGTCCTGTCTGGGGTCGATCGAGGCGGCCGCGGTCACGACCGCCCGCCGTACCACCGCGTCGGGATCATCGACCAGCGCGATGATCGTCGGCAGCGCCTCGGGTGTATCACCTACCGCGAGCGAGGCGATCGCGATGGCCCGCACTTCGCCGTCGTCATCGCGCAGGCACGCCAGCAGTGGGTCACGAGCCGCCGCCGGGTCCAGGTCGCCGAGCACGCTGGCGGCGACCCTGCGCACCCGCGGATCGGGATCGGCGAGCGCGCCGTCGGTGGCCAGGAGCGCCGTCCGCTCGGCCGGGGTCACCCCGAACGGCTCCGAGC
>JBKPMF010000203.1:0-6675 GCA_046732015.1 Actinomycetota bacterium | reverse complement strand
ACCTGGTGGAGACCGAACCCTGGAAGCTCGCGAAGGACGAGACCAAGCGCGAGGAGCTCGCGAGCGTCCTGTACGCCAGCGCCGAGACCCTCCGGATCCTCGCCGTCCTGATCTCTCCGATCATGCCGGCGGCCGCCGGGCGCCTGTGGAGCCAGCTCGGACAGACGGCCTCACTCGAGGGTCAGCGCGTGCCCGCCTCGGCGGAGTGGGGAGGCCTCGAGGTGGGTATCTCCACCACCAAAGGCGAGTCGCTGTTCCCCCGCCTCGAGGCCGAATAGCCGGCTGGCGGGCCCATCCGGCCGCGCCCGAGTTATCCACCACGCCTTCACTCGGGGGTGAGGCTTGCCGGATTCGTGTTTCACGTGAAGCTCCCCGCATCGACCGTATGTGGAGACCCTTGTAAGCTCGCCGCTCGTGAGCGACCAGAACCTTCAACCAGGGACTGACACCGGGGCGGTGGACACCCACTGCCACCTGTTCCTGCTCGACCACGAACCTGCACAAGTGGTCGAGACCGCGAAGGCCGCCGGAGTCGACCGGCTGATCTGCGTCGGTGTCGACCCCGCGACGAGCGCTCGATCGGCCGAACTGGCCGATTCCCTCGAGGGTGTGTTCGCCACCGCGGGCATGCACCCGCACGATGCCTCCGACTTCGATCAGGCGGCCTCGGCACGGATCGAGGAACTGCTCCACGACGCACGCGTGATCGGTGTGGGGGAGTGCGGCCTCGACTATTTCCGGATGCACTCGCCCGCCGTGGATCAGATCCGGGTGCTGCAGACCCACATCGCCTTGTCGAACGAGACCGGCAAGCCGATGGTGGTCCACGTCCGCGACGCCTGGCCCGACGTCCTTCGAGTCCTCGATGAGGGTTCCGCCGAGCGAGTCGTGATCCACTGCTTCAGCGGCGACGCCGCGATCGCACGCGAGTGCGCCGCACGCGGCTACTGGATCAGCTTCGCCGGCAACGTGACGTACCCGAAGAACGAACACCTTCGACAAGCCGCGGTCGCGGTCGACCTCGATCGCATCGTCGTCGAGACCGACTCGCCGTTCCTGTCGCCGCAGAAGCTGCGCGGCTCGAACAACGAACCGGCGAACGTCATGCTCACGATCGCCGAGATCGCACGTGTGCGCGATGACGATGTGGAAAAGATCGTCATCGCCACCGCGGAGAACGCACGAAGCGCCTTCCCAGGGCTCCGCCAGAGAGCCGGATAGGACCCGAACATACGTTCGGTCTCAAGATTGCAGTGAGGGTTGAGGGTTTGTTAGGGTGCCGACTCACGCGCAAGAAGGCTTCGGTACGGCTGAGCCGCTTCCCCCTGAAGCCTTCCTCAGATGTTTGGAGGAAGGTTGGCGGTCCGCCCCACCCGGGTTCGCAGGTTGCGAACCCATCGAGCGGTTCAAGCGATCACCGTCGTGGTCGGCTTGCTCCTGCTGTCGGGCGTCGTCCACTTCGCGCTCCGCAAGCACGTGACCTTGGTCGTCGACGGGAAGTCGCAAGCCGTCCAGACGACCTCATCCAACGTTCACGAACTGCTCGCCGGCGAGGGCATCTCGCTCACGTCGAGCGTGCAGGTGGATCCGCCGCCGGCCACCGAACTGGCCGACGGCATGACGGTGGTGGTGAGTCCGGCGCCGGCCGCGCCGGGCGTTCGCGATCTGATCGCTTCGGACGCGACCACCGTCTATCAGAGCCCCACCGATGTGGGGGTCTGGGTGATGGCTGGGACGAACTCGAACATCGCGGGACTCGCGAACGAGCTCGTCGAGAGTTCCTTCTCCGCATCGAGCGTCGGGTCGTCCCCGGTCGTGTCCGTGCGGGCCGTCGTGCTGGGGAAGGTGCGCGACGTCCTGACCAATGCGGGCTCGACCGGGGAACTCCTCTCGGCCATGGGGATCAACGCCGACGCTGATGACCGCGTGACGCCATCACCCAGTACCCCCCTTCACTCCGGCGCGACCCTCACGTACGACCAGGTGCAGGTCACGACCGAGCTCGAAGACGAAACGATCCCGTTCGACGTCCACACCCGGTTCACCCCGAGCATGGTGCCGGGGAACGTGAAGGTCCTCCAGGAAGGCCAGGAGGGCCGCGCGGTCGGCACGTACCGCGTCACCGTGGTCAATGGCCAGGAGGTCGAACGGGCGTTGATCGGCCGATGGATCGAGCGCGATCCGATCGACGAGGAGCGGCTGTCGGCACCCGAGTCGATGTACGGCGGAACCACCGAGGTGCCCGGCACCGACGGCGCGTCCCAGACGGGGTTGGCGTCGTGGTATGACCCGCCGTGGTCCGGACTGACCGCCGCCCATCCCAGCCTGCCGTTCGGCACGATGGTGACGGTGACCGACGTCGAGACCGGTCGCTCCGTTACCGTGGTCATCGATGACCGAGGACCGTTCGCCCCGGGCAAGATCATCGACCTCTCGCCGGAGGCCTTCGCCGTCCTCCGCCCCCTCGGCACCGGCGTCATCGACGTCCAGCTCAGCTGGTGAACCCGCCGGAGGCCTGACCTCGCTCCCCGGTTCCTTGGGGGCCGGGGCCGTGCGCGAGGTCGCCCGCCGCCACGGCATCCGTCCCACCAAGTCCCTGGGCCAGAACTTCCTCATCGACCCGAACCTGGCGAGGGCGATCGCTGCGGAGGCGGGCGTCGGACCGGGCGACCGGGTGGTGGAGGTGGGCGCAGGCCTCGGCTCCCTCACGATGGCTTTGGCCGCCACCGGCGCCGAAGTCCTCGCCATCGAGTTCGACCGGGCGCTGATCCCTGCACTGACCGAGGTCGTGGGTTCGGCCGAGAACGTCCGGATCATGCACGCCGACGCCACCAAGCTCGACTGGGCCTCGACGTTGGGCGATGCCGGGGCGTGGACACTGTGCGCCAACCTTCCCTACAACGTCGCCGTCCCGGTCGTGATGGAGGTGCTGGCGTCCGCGCCCACCGTCCAGCGCCTCGTCGTGATGGTGCAGCGAGAGGTCGGTGAACGGCTCGCCGCGACGCCCGGCGATCAGCACTACGGCGCGGTCAGCGTGAAGGTCGCCTACCGCGCCCGCGCCAGCGTCACCCGGCGAGTGCCGTCCACGGTGTTCTGGCCGCGACCCTCGGTCGACTCGGTGGTGGTGCGGCTCGATCGGCTCCCCTCCCCGGCGGTCGACGTGGACGCCGCCTCCCTGTGGCGGGTGGTCGACGGCGCCTTCGCCGAGCGCCGCAAGACGATGCGCAACGCCCTGCGCCGCCTCGACCTGCCCGCCACGGACGCCGACGAGATCCTCAGCGCGACCGGCGTGTCGGCCTCTGCCCGCCCCGAGGAGCTCGACCTGCAAACCTTCGCCGCCATCGCTTCGGCGGTTCCGGCGTGAGCGCCGAGCCGATCACGCGCCGGGCTCACGCGAAGATCAACGTGTTCCTGCGTGTCCTTGGCAGGCGCGAGGACGGGTTCCACGACCTGGAGAGCGTGGTGCTCCCGCTGAGCCTGCACGACCTCGTCACGGTGTCGCCCGTTGGCGGATCGGATCCCTCGGTGACGGTCGAGGGCGTCCCCGAGCTCACCGGCCAGGTACCCACGGGCGAGGACAACCTGGTGATCGCCGCCGTGCGGGCGTTGGCGAAGCGCTCCGGTATCCCCGGCGGCTTCCAGGTGGACATCCACAAGCGCATCCCGGTGGCGGCCGGACTGGGAGGAGGCAGCGCCGACGCAGCAGCCACCCTGCTCGCCCTGGCCGATCTCCTCGGCGAGGTGGACGGTGGCCATGGCGACCCCTCCACCTTGGCCTCGATCGCGACCGAACTCGGATCGGATGTGCCCGCCATGCTGGCCGGCGGTCCGGCGATGGTGTCCGGGCGTGGAGAAGTGCTCGTACCCGTCCACACCGTGACCACCTGGTGGGTGCTCAAGCCGTTCGACGTCGCCGTGACGGCCGCCGACGCTTACGGGTGGTGGGACCTCGACCCCGCGACCGGTCCCGATCCCGGCGTGCTGATCGCGGCGCTCGAGACCGGCGACCTCGCGCTGCTGGGCAGCGCCTTGTTCAACGACCTGCAGGCGCCCGTGGTGGCGCGCCATCCGGAGGTGGGCGAGGCGATCGGTGCCTTCATGGAGGTAGGCGCGCTCGGCGCGATCATGAGCGGCAGCGGTCCCACCGTCGCGGCGCTCGCCTCGCACATGGGTCATGCCGACCGGCTGGCCGAAGCGGTGGGTGGCATCGTCGTCAGCGGTCCGCCGGCGTGATCACCGCCACGTCGATCCGCACGCCGCGGCTCCGCCTCGAGCCGCTCACCGTGCGCGACACCGGTGCCCTGTTCGCCCTGCTCGACGATCCCGTGCTCCACACCTTCACGGGCGGCGAGCCGCGCACCCGAGCCGAGCTCGAAGCCTGGATCGCCGCCGTCGAACTCGGCCAGTCACCCGACGGAGTGCATGCATGGTGCAACTGGCTCGTCGTGGTCATCGAGACCGATTCGGTGGCCGGCACCGTGCAGGCCACCGTCGAGGGTGATGAAGCCTCGCTCGCCTGGGTGATCGGCACGGGGTTCCAAGGCCACGGCTACGCGAAGGAAGCGGCGGCCGCGATGGCAGCGTGGCTCGCGGACCAAGGCGTCACCCGATTCCGCGCGACGATCCATCCGGACCATGTGGCGTCGGGAGCGGTCGCCGATTCGTGGGGGATGAAGCCCACCGATGAGGTCGTTGACGGCGAAGTCGTGTGGCGTTCGACCCGGCCACCGGCCACCGACCCCACCGCCGCGGGATAATCCCCGAGCGAGCGGCGCGCAGGTCGCCCCGCTCCGGGGTCGTCTAACGGCAAGACACGGGCCTTTGGAGCCTGGAATGGAGGTTCGATTCCTCCCCCCGGAACCACGATCCGGCGTCGAGGCTCCGCTCCGGGGACGTGCGAGGATGGCGGGGATGGATCGGGTCGACGGCATCGGCGGCTTCTTCTTCACGGCGGCGGACCCTGACGGGCTGGCCGCGTGGTACGAGCAGTATCTGGGGATCGACCCGGTTCCCACCTCCTACGGGGCCACCGTGTGGACCCAGCGCGAAGGCCCGACCGTCTTCGCGCCCTTCGGGCCGGAAGCCGCCGAGAGCCCGGTTATCGGGTCAGGCGGCTGGGGCGTCAACTTCCGAGTGCGTGACCTCGACGTGATCGTCGCGCAGCTTCGGTCGTCGGGCATCGACGTCGAGGTCGACGACGCGGACTATCCGAACGGGAGGTTCGCCCAGCTGAACGATCCCGAGGGGAACGCGATCCAGCTGTGGGAGCCGAAGGAACCGGCCGGATAGCGATCGCAGCGGCTTGCACTCAGGGAACGAGATCGGGTCAGGTGGCTACGATCGCGCGACGCTTGGAACGGACCTGTTCGCATGACCCCGAAGGCGCATGTTCGACGCGGACGACGGTCTCGCGCTTGATCTTCACGTTGAACGCGTAGCGGCCCGCCGCCGAGGTCATCGTCGTGCGGCTGGGAACCCCTGCCGGTCGGAGTACCCGGAGCGCAACGGCCTGCGAGGCGATGCACGCCGGATCGATCGACCGAAGGCGTCCCGTGACACGCGCACGCGAGCCTGCCGTCACGGCTCCCGGCGACGAGATCGTCAGTCGCCGACCCAGCTGTCCGTCGCGGTTGTCGCCCCAACAGTCGGTGTCACCTGCCGCGGTGATCGCACAGGTGTGGTAGCTGCCCGCCGAGATCCCGACGTACGGCCCCGGTTGATCCGTCGCCTGGCCGAAGTCGTTCCGACCCCAGCACCGGACGGATCCGTCGAGCCGCAGCCCACAGTTGTGGTGGTCACCGGCCGAGAGCTGCGAGAAGGGGCCGGGCCGATCCTTCGACTGCCCGTCGTCGGGCAGGCCCCAGCAATCGGCGGCGCCGCTCGTGGTGAGGGCGCAGTTGTGGCCGTCGCCCGCCGAGACCTGCACGAACGGTCCTGGGTGATCGTCGGCGAGCCCGGCGTTGTTGCGACCCCAGCAGTCCGCGACGCCGGCCGGTGTCAGGCCGCAGTTGTGTGCGCCGCTCATCGTGAGTTCGGTGTACGGCCCCGGTTGATCCTGCGCCTGGCCGTAGTCGTCGCGCCCCCAACAGTCTGCGGCGCCGTCGGTCGTGAGGCCACAGGTGTGCATCCAGCCTGCGATCACCTGCACGTATGGGCCCGCGTGGTCGTCGGCTTCGCCGTAGCCGTTGGCACCCCAGCACTCGGCGGCACCGCCCACTGTGAGCGCGCAGTTGTGGAGCCCACCGGCCGAAACCTGCGAGAACGGTCCCGGTCGATCCTCGGACTGGCCCGCATCGTTCTGTCCCCAACACTCGGCGGCACCAGCGGGCGTGACGGCGCAGGTGTGGTCGACACCCGCCCAGATCGACGTGAAGTCGGTGGCCGCGAAGCTGCTGGTCGGAGGCATCCCACACGCGAGGAGTGTGGCGACCGCCAAGACACGCAACCCGGCTCGGAGCAGGAAGTGCCGCATCACCCGAGCGTAGTCCTCATGACCTTCTGACGGTGCTGCTCGCCCCGAGCGCGGCCGATGCAGGGCTAGCATCGGTCCATGTTCACCGTCGAACAGCGGGACGCGCTGCGCGAGCGCGTCCTTGGCATGGGTGAGCAGGACCAGCGCGTCATCGCCGGAGCGGTCGTGGGCTCGCTCGCCTTCGATGGGGGCGACCGTTACTC
>JBKPMF010000202.1:0-4721 GCA_046732015.1 Actinomycetota bacterium | reverse complement strand
GTCCTCGGGCACGACCAGGAACAGAATCGGCCAGCCTCGTCCGGCCGGATCTTCGATCCAGACGCCCTGGGTGTCGCTCTCAGCCACTCGGTAGCCGAGCGCAGTGCACCAGAACCGGGCCACCGGCTCGGGGTCGCGGCTGTCGAACGTGAGGGTCTCGACGAGCGAGGTCACGCGCCCCTACGAGCCGCCGGCCTCGACCTCGGCCACCGCGTCTTCGAAGATCTCCAGTGCGGCTCGAGCTTGATCCTCGCGGAAGATCAGGGGCGGCGAGATGCGGATCGCGTCGTCGCCGCACCCCAGCGCGAGCAGGCCGCGCCGGAACGACGCCTGCTCCACCGCGATCGCCTGATCGTGGTCGGCGAACGAGAGCCCGATCCACAGTGCCCGGCCTCGCACCTCCGTGATGATGGGATGGCGCTGCGCGATCTCGCGCATGCCCGCGAGGAAGACCTCGCCCACGGCGGACGCGTTCGCCATCAGCCCTTCGTCCTCGATCACATCGAGCGTGGCCAACGCCGCGGCGCACGAGACCGGCGAACCGCCATAGGTGGAACCGTGGGCTCCGGCTTCCCACGTCATCACGTCGTCGCGGGCGATCATCGCGCCGAGCGGCAACCCGCTCGCGATGCCCTTGCCCGCGGTGATGATGTCGGGCGTGACCCCCTCCTGCTCGATCGCCCACATCGTGCCGCTCCGCCCGACGCCCGACTGGACCTCGTCGCAGACGAGCATGATGCCGTGGCGGTCGCAGAGCTCCCGCAGGTAGCGGAACCACCCCTCGGGCGGGAGCACGTAGCCCCCTTCGCCCAGCCAGGACTCCACGACGATCGCCGCGACCTCACCGGGGGTGACGACCCGCTTGAACAGGACCTCTTCGAGGTAGTCGAAGTCGCCGTAGAACGAGTGATAGACGCTCGGCAGCATGGGGCCGAAGTTCTGGCGGTACTTCGCCTTCGAGGCGGTGAGCGTGACCGACCCCATCGACCGTCCGTGGAAGGACTGGTAGAAGCCGATCAGGTACTGCCGGCCGGTGGTGTAGCGCGCGAGCTTGATCGCCGCCTCCACCGCCTCGGTGCCCGAGTTGGACAGGAACACGCGCGCGGGCGCACCGTCGAACGGCGCGGTGGCAGCCAGTCGTTCTGCGACGTCGGAGTAGATGGGCAGGTAGAAGTCGCTCGCCGAGTAGTGCAGCAGCTGCGTGGCCTGCTGTTGGATCGCTTCCACCACCCTCGGATGGCAATGACCCGTGGACGTCACCGCGATGCCCGCGTTGATGTCCAGGAACAGGTTCCCGTCCACGTCCTCGACGATCGAGCCCGCCCCGCGCTTCGGCACGAACGGATAGGCCCGTGGCAACGAGGGCGAGGTGACCTTGCCGTCGCGCGCGATCCGCGCGAGCGACTCGGGGCCGGGGATGTCGGTGATCAGTTTGGGGCCGCTGTGCGCGGCGAGGGCATCGAACGTGAGGTCGCGCTCGGTGGCGGTCACTCCTCGATCACCGTCCGCGATTGCTCGCGCAGGTATTGGGTGACGTAGTAGGGGCCTCCACCCGCCTTGCCGGTGGTCCCGGAGCCCTTCCAGCCGCCGAAAGGCTGCACGCCCGGCCATGCGCCGGTCGTAGAGCCCGCGCGCCGGTTCACGTAGACGACGCCTGCCTGCACACGGTCGAGCCACTCGTCGATCTCGGCCCGGTCCTCGCTGAAGAACCCGGAAGTCAACCCGTACTCGGTGTCGTTGGCCTTCTCGATCGCCTCGTCGAGCTCGTCGAACGGCGCCACCGCCACGAACGGCACGAACAGTTCCTTCTTCCAGAGCCAACTGTCCTCGGGAGCCTCGACGATGGTGGGCTCCACGAACAGGCCTCGACCGAAGTCCCCCTCGGTGATGCGCTGGCCGCCCGTGACGATCGTGCCGTTCTTGCGAGCCTCCTCGGACGCTTCCTCGTAGGTCTCCATCGCGGGCTCGTTGATGATCGGGCCCATGTAGACGTCGCGCTCGATCGGGTTGCCGACCTTGATCTTCTCGGTCTTGGTCTTGAGCTGCGTGAGGAAGTCGTCGTAGACCTCGCGCTCCACGTAGACCCGGCTGCATGCCGAGCACTTCTGCCCGCCGAACCCGAAGGCGCTCCGCAACACGCCGTCGGTGGCCTTGTCCAGGTCCGCGTTCTTGGTGACGATCGTGGGGTTCTTGCCACCCATCTCGCAGATCACCGGCTTGGGCACGTCGGTGGAGAAGTGCTTGTAGATGTCCATGCCCACCGGGTAGGACCCCGTGAAGGTGATGCCGTTCACGTCGGGGTGGTGCCACAGGTGGTCGCCGGCCACCGCACCGCGTCCCGTCACCAGGTGGAAGGCACCGGCCGGCACGCCTCCGTCGCGGTAGCACTCGTAGAGCTTGTAGCCGAGCAGCGCGCCTTGGTTCGACGGCTTCAGCACGACCGTGTTGCCGGCAACCAGCGCTCCGCTGGACGGTCCGCCCGACAATGCCATCGGGAAGTTGAACGGGCTGATCACGGCCCATACGCCGTGGGGTCGCAGCACGTCGTAGTAGTCACCCGCGGCGCCGAGCCCGCTCATCGGGACCCGGAAGCCGTCGTGCTTCTCCATCTCGTCGCAGTTCCAGCGGATCAGCTCCGCGGTCTCCTGCACGTCGCCGAGCGCCTCGAGCCGGCTCTTGCCGACCTCGTAGGCCATGAGGGCACCCAGGTCGTAGACGCGATCCTCCATGATGTCCGCGACGTTGCGCAGGATGCGGACGCGCTCCTGCCAGCCCATGCGGTCCCACTCCAGTTGGAAGGCCTTCGCAGCCGCCACGGCGTCGTCGACGTCCTGCGTGGTGGCCTGGCTGAACTTGCCGATCGTGAGGTCGGCATCGATCGGCGAGGGCTCCTCGTACTTCTCGTCGCGCCAGCGCTCCTCGCCGTTGACCACGACCGGGTACTCCTTGCCGAGTTCGGCACGGGCGCGCTCGGCGGCGGCGTCGTAGGCCGCCTGCAGTTCCTCGTTGTCGGCCGACATCGTGGCGTAGGTGATCCGGAACTTCTCAGCCATCGGGAGCCCCTCCCCTTCTCGGAGCGCGCAGGCCTCTCTCCGCCTGCCGGCGCAGGCCGACATGCTAGCCGAGCGCCCCGAAACGCGCCCATGGCCGGCGCTGACCGCCGGTTGGCCCGGATACCCTGGCGCGATGCCCTGGGGATTCACCCTGGCGGCGACCCGTATCGGGGCCGTGACGGAGAGCCGGAAGATCAAGCCGCGGATCCCGCTCGAGGGCGCCGACGGCACCCCCACCACCGACGAACTGGAGTTCGAACTGCCGCTCGAACGTGCGAGCGGGTAGCCGGGGGATACTGCCGACCCGAAAGCCGGAAATCGCCCCAGGACGGGCGTATGCTTCGGCTCCCACATGAGGCTCGTGACCTACGACCGGGGGGGGCACCGGCGACTGGGAGCGATCCTCGAGGCAGAGGTGATCGATCTGCCGGATGCCGTCGGGCACCCGGCGTTCCCCACCACCCTCGAGGGCCTGGTTTCGTCCAGCCGAGGCACCGTCATGGATGCCGCCCGTGCAGCCCTGCAACGAGATGACGCGTGGAACTGGCGCGTCCCGAAGCCTCGCGTCCTCACGCCCCTGTTCCCCCAGTCCCTGCTTTCCCCTCGGGCCATGGACGTCGATCGGCGGATCGTCGGTCCCGAGCAAGCGGTGCCGTGGCCCGAGGAAGCCGCCTGGCTCGACTACGAACCCATGGTGGCCGCCGTGGTCGGTAACGAGGGCGCGAAGCTCGAGGCCGACGCCGTCGGCGACCACGTCTTCGGCTACACCCTGGTGAGCGACTGGCGAGCGCACGCGTCCGACGGCGCCCCGGTCGAACGCGCCGACGGCGTCCCCATCGCGATCGGGCCGTGCGTCGTCACCACCGACGAAGTCGATCCCCAGGCGATGTTCGTCACGGTCAAGGTCGACGACCAGGACCTGCTTAAGGGCAACCTGAACGGCGCCGCCGCCAGTCTGTCCCGCCTGATCGCCGACGTCAGCCAGCACGCGGTCCTGGAACGAGGCGACGCCTTCGCGCTCGGTCCGTTCCCGCCGGTCGAGGACGATGCCGATCCGTCGCGCCGACTGTGGCCTGGCGCCCAGGTGGAGCTCGCCGCCGAGGGCATCGGCACGCTGCGGAACCGCGTCGACACCCGCTGAGACTTCCCGGCCCGAGGAGGACCCATGTTCACGATCGCGAGTTCGTTCGACAGCCTGTTCACGATGCCGATGCCGATCGGCGAGAAGGTGATCCGCACGATCGCGGTCTACCTGATCGTCGTCGTGCTGCTTCGGATCATGGGTCGCAGAACCGTGGCCCAGCTCAACGCCTTCGATCTGGTGGTGCTGCTGCTGCTCAGCAACGTGGTCCAGAACGCCATCATCGGCCCGGACAACTCGCTCGTGGGGGGCGCGATCGGCGTGGTCACGTTGCTCCTGCTCAACGCGGCCGTGGTGTGGGTGGTGCGCAAGAACTCCTGGCTGGACAAGGTGATGGAGGGCGACACCGTGGTCCTCGTGCACGACGGCAAGATCGACCACCACGCGCTCCAGCACCTCGGCATCCGAGAAGGCGATCTCAAGGCGGCGCTCCTCAATCAGGGCGCAGAAGGCGTGCACGACGTGCACGAAGCCGAGATGTACCCCTCGGGCTCGATCGTCGTGGAGCTCACCGAGCAGGCCAGGGA
>JBKPMF010000201.1:0-3243 GCA_046732015.1 Actinomycetota bacterium | reverse complement strand
CCTTCACGGCGCTCCGGCGTTTGCGGTTCCGCTGGAAGTACGCGAAGTAGTTCAGGCGCCGCGGCGCGAAGTAGTCGTTCGATCCCAGCACGTACCAGGAGGCCAGACGTCCACGGGTGGGCCGGAGCATGTCGACCACGGTCTCCACGCCCTCGGGCTCGGCGAGGAAGTCTCCGGTGACCACGGTGACGTCGGCGGGAGGCAGCGAGGCCAGGAACCGGCGCGACTTCTCGGGTTCGTCCCGCACGAAATGCAGGTCGGACAGGTGCAGCACCGAAAGAGATTCGGGACCGGTCGCCGGTAGGATGGCGAGGCGGTGCCGCACCAGCCGGTACCAACGGCGTTCGATCAGGATGCCGTAGAGCACGCAGCCGATGCCCACCAGCGCGACTGCGAGCACGACGGGGATCACCACGGGAAGGCAGTGTAGTGACGGACGCTCCGCTGAAGACGCAGATCCACGAGCAGATGACCACGGCCATGAAGGCCAAGGACAAGGTCGAGGTGGGCACGCTCCGGATGCTCACGTCCGCGATCCGCTACAAGGAGGACGAGCTGGGGCACGAGCTCTCCGACGACGAGGTCCGCGAGGTCGCCGCGAAAGAGGTCAAGAGGCGCACCGAGGCCGCGGACGCCTTCCGTGAAGCCGGTCGCACGGAGTTGGCCGCCAACGAGGAAGCCGAACGCGAGGTCCTCGTACCCTTCGCCCCCGAACGCCTCCCCGACGATGCCGTCGATGCGCTCGTCGACGAGGCGATCGCGGCGACGGGGGCCACCTCCATGAAGGAGATGGGCAAGGTCATGGGCATGGTGATGGGCAAGGCCAAGGGTCAGGTGGACGGCGGGCTCGTCCAGGAGAAGGTCAAGGCCCGGCTGGGCGGGTAACGCCGGGTGGCCTAGCCGCCCTTCACGCCCACGGTGATCGTCACCGTGCTGCCCTTGGGTGCGGGGTCGCCGCCACCGGGCGACTGTGCCAGCACGATGCCGTCGTCCTTCTTGTCCGTCACGGGCTTCGACGTCACTTTCACCACGAACCCGGCGTCTTCGAGCGTGGCCCGCGCGGTACCCGCCGACAGACCGACCACCTTGGGGACGGCGCTCTCAGGCGCCTTGCCGTTGCTCACGTCGAGGGTCACCGAGAGCCCGAGGTCGGCTTGCGCCCCACCGGCCGGGGTTTGGTCGACCACGATGCCCTTGGGCCGCAATGAGTCCACCTCGACGATGATCGCGTTGAACCCGGCGGCCTGCAGCGCCGCGATGGCCTCGTCGGACGTCATGCCCACGACATCGGGCACCGCCGAGGTGGGCGGCGGCGGCGGATCCGGGAAGGCGAGTGCCGGCTGACCGTCCATCACGCGGATCATGTACGAGCGCCAGATCGGCGCCGCGACCGTCCCGCCGAACACTGACCCCAGCGAGTACGGCGTGCCGTTCGACCCCACCCACACGGCTGTGGCGACCTGGCGCGTGTAGCCGCAGAACCACACGTTCGTGTTCAGGTTTGCCGTTCCCGTCTTGCCCGCCACCGGCCAAGGCCCCCATCCCACGGAGAATGCACTGGCGGCGGTCCCCGCCTGGGGAACTCGTTCGAGCATGGCGCTGATCAGATGGGCGATGTCCGGCTTCAGCACGCGCTCGCAGTCGGCTTCGTGTTGATAGAGCTCCTTGTTGTCGCGAAGGATCGTCTCGACGGTGTAGGGCGAGCAGTGGATCCCCCCGTTGGCCAGCGTGGCGTAGCCCACGGCCATGTCCAAGGGGGAGACGCCGACCGAGCCCGTGGCGAGCGAGGCCACCGGCGGCAGCTCGGTGGTGATGCCCATCTTGTTGGCCACCGGCGGCACGGTCTCGGGCCCGATGTCCAGGATCAACTGCGCGAACACGACGTTGATCGAGTCCTGGGTGGCGGTCCACAGGTCGACCTTGCCACCCGTGCCCGCGCCCTCGGCATTGTCGACGCAGTGGTCCTCGTCCTGCCACAGCGGACTGCAGAACGGTGAGGAGCTCGAGTAGCTCTGCGATGGCGGCACCCCTTGCTCGAACGCCGCCGCCAGGATGTAGGGCTTGAACGATGACCCCGGCTGATGCTGCGTGGTGGCCAGGTCCAGCTTGTCCTCGTGGAAGTTCTTGCCCGAAAGCATCGTGCGGATGGCGCCGTTGCTCGTGTCGACCGACACGATGGACGTATCGGGATGCGCGCTGCCGTGGTTCGGCATGTACACCGCGTACGGCTGGTCGGCGGCCTGTTGCGCGTAGTTCTGCCACTTGGGGTTCAGGGTGGTGATGATCTTCAGTCCGCCCTCGAACAGGGTGCGCTGCCGTGCCTTCTCGCTCTTGCCCAGGGAGTCGAACGAGCCGTTCGCGTTGTTGAGGATCTGGCTGATCATGTAGCGCACGAAGAAGGGCTGGTTCCGCTGGGATATGCCTTCACCGGCGCCGTCGGGTAGCTCCAGCGGTTGCTGCTTCGTGTGCAGGCCCAAGGAGCGCTTGATCCCCATGGGGTCGTCGTCTTCGCCCAGGGCGATCATCCGGTTGAGCACGTCGTTGCGCCGGATCTTCGTTCGGATGGGGTGCAAGATCGGGTCGTAGAAGGAAGGCCGCCGGATCATGCCGGCCAGCGTGGCGCCCTCGGACAGCGTCAGCTCCGATGCGGGCTTCTTGAAGTAGAACTTGGCCGCCGTGCCGATCCCGTACACGCCGTTGCCCAGGTAGATCTGGTTCAGGTACAGCTCGAAGATCTCGTCCTTCGAGTACTTCTCCTCGGCGCGGATCGCCAGGGCCAGCTCCTGGAACTTCCGCTCGAAGCTCCGGTCCAAGGGGTCGAGGCCAAGGGTGTTCTTCACCAGCTGCTGGGTGATCGTGGAGCCACCCTGGACCACTTCCCCCGCCCGCGCATTCTCGATCACGGCGCGGAGCAGTGAGCTCCAGTTCAGCGCGCCGTGGTCGTAGAAGCCGGAGTCCTCGATCGCCAGCACGGCCTTCTTGGCCGGGGTGCTCACGTTGTTCAGGCGCACCAGCTCCCGGTTGTCCAGGTAGACGGTGGCGAGCGGCGTGGTGGCGTCGTTCGCGTAGATCGTCGATCGTTCCGGGAACCGCGGGATCCGGGTGAAGTCGGCACCCAGCGCATCGAGCTTGGCATCCACCCGCATCACGCCCATCGCCGCCCCGATGAACGGTGGCGCGAGGATGATCGCCGTCAACGCCCCTGACAACACGACGATGGGCACCAGCAGCACGACCGCGAGG
>JBKPMF010000200.1:0-5400 GCA_046732015.1 Actinomycetota bacterium | reverse complement strand
GTGTGGTTCCGCGAGTCGTGCCGACGGGAGGCGGAGTCGCGCGGGGTGGCCGGCTGGGTCGCCAATCGCTACGGCGGCACGGTGGAGGGGGTCTTCGAAGGTCCTGAGCCCGCCGTCGCCGAGGTCGTCGCCTGGTGCCGGATCGGGCCGCCCCGAGCCGACGTGACCGCCGTCGAGGTCACGGCCGAGGAGCCCGAGGGACTCGTCGGCTTCCGGGTCCGGTGAGACCGCGCCCCGAAATCCGGGCGCGATTCGTCCCGTTCCGGCATCCGGGCGCGAATCTTTCCGACGTGTGAGAAGGAACGCGCCCAGATCCGGTGGGAACGTGACGACCCCGGATCTCAGGTGACGCCGGCGGGCAGTTTCGAAGGATCCCAGTCGAGCAGTGCCACCGCCTGACGGCAGGCGTAGCGATCGGTCATCCCGGCGACGTAGGTGACCGCGGCCCGCACCGCCTCGTCGGTACCGCCGGCCGCTGACGGCCGGTCGGGCAGCAGGTTCGGGCGATCGGCGTAGTGCTCGACGAGGGCGCGAAGCAGCACGATCACGGCGTCGGCCTGAGCCCGGCTGGCCGGGCGCAGGTACACGTGGTCGTAGTTGAATCGGCGGAACTCGGCGAGCGCGTCGGCGGCCGGCTCGACCATGCCGATGCGGCCGGACTCCGCCACCGCCGTGACCATGGCCCGGATGAACGCACCGAGCTGGTGCGACCGGTGGGTGCCGCATCGATCGGCCACCACGCCGGGGAGCATCTCGGCCGAGACGATGCCGGCCGCCACGGCGTCCTCGAAGTCGTGACAGACGTAGGCAATGCGGTCGGCCCACGACACCACCTCGCCCTCCGGCGTCGATGGCGCCGGCCGGCTCCACGAGTGGTTGCGGATGCCGTCGAGCGTCTCCGCGCACAGGTTCAGCGGCGCCAGCGTGACGTCCGCTCCCCACAGGGCGTGGTCGTAGCCGCCGGTGACGTAGGGCGACAAGGCGTCCTCACTCGCGTGGCCGCCTGGGCCGTGGCCGCAGTCGTGACCCAGTGCGATGGCCTCGGCGAGGGCCACGTTGAGCCCGAGCGCCCGCGCCACGGACGTGGCGACCTGGGCGACCTCCAGAGCGTGGGTGAGGCGGGTGCGCTGATGGCCGGCGGGGAAGATGAACACCTGGGTCTTGCCGGCGAGGCGCCGGAACGCCGGGGCGTGGAGGATGCGATCGCGGTCGCGCTCGAAGCACGTGCGCCATTCGTCGGGCTCCTCGGCCTGGGTGCGGTTGCCGGCGGCCACGGCCCTGGTGGCGCCGGTGGCCAGCGCGCGCTCCTGTTCCGTTTCACGGGCCGCCCGATCGACCGGTGCGCCGCCGGCCCGGCCGTGCGAGTCGCTGTGGGCGAGACGGACACGCGTGCCCGGCGCGCCATGAGTGCTGCCCGCCATCGTCGACGCCCAGCGGTCGGCGCGCGCCTGCATCGTCACCTCACTCACCTGCACCACACTAGAGAAGGGGTGTCAGGGCGCGTCGGTAGCGTGGACCAGGTGTCCCAGTTCGTCGACGAGTGCCAGCTCAACGTGCGCGGCGGCGACGGCGGCGCGGGCGCAGTGAGCTTCCGGCGGGAGGGTCCGGTGGTGCACGGCGGACCGAACGGGGGCGACGGTGGCCGGGGCGGCGGCGTGTGGCTGGTCGCCGACCACAACGTGGCGTCGCTGCTGGCGTTCCGCGACCATCCCCACCGGCGGGCCACCCGGGGCGCGCACGGCAAGGGCAAGGACCTGCACGGCCGCCGCGGTGAGGATGTCGAGGTCACCGTGCCGCAGGGCACGTCGATCTACGACCTCTACAGCGGCGAACTGCTGGCCGAGCTGCTCCACCACGGCGATCGCTGGCTGGCCGCCAGAGGGGGCCGAGGCGGTCGGGGCAACGCCAAGTTCCTCACCAACCGCCGCCGCGCGCCCACCTTCGCCGAGCAGGGCGAGCGGGGCGAGGAGCGCTGGCTTCGGCTGGAGCTGCGGCTGATGGCCGACGTCGCCCTCGTCGGGTTCCCCAACGTCGGCAAGAGCACGCTCATCAGCGTCGTCTCCCAGGCCAAGCCGAAGATCGCCGACTACCCGTTCACCACGCTCGAGCCGCACCTCGGCGTCGTTCGCCTCGACGACATGACCGAGTTCGTAGTCGCCGACGTTCCGGGCCTGATCGAGGGGGCCAGCGCCGGCCGGGGTCTCGGCCACCGGTTCCTCCGCCACGTCGAGCGGGCCCGGGTGCTGTGCCTGCTCGTCGATCTGGCGCCGGCGGACTGCGTGAGCCCGGAGCGTCAGGAGCACGTCCTGCTCGCCGAGCTCGGCAAGTACCGGCCGGAGCTGCTGGCGCGGCCGCGGCTGGTGGTGGGTACCAAAGCGGACCTCACCGGTACCACCGACCAGGAGGCGATCGGCTTCACGCCCGACGGCGACAGCCGGTTCGTGATCTCCGCCGTCACGGGCGACGGCGTGTCCCGGCTCGTCGGCGCGATGGCGCGCCTGGTCCACGAGGCGAGGCAGGAGGAACCGGCGGCCGAGGGCGTGGTCCTCATCCGGCCGGAGCCGGCGGGCGCGGCCGTCGAGCGGGTGAGCGATGGTGAGTTCCGTGTCAGCGGCCGTGACGTGGAACGGGTCGTCGCCCTCAACGACGTCACCACGCCCGACGCCGTGTCGTACATCAGCCAGCGCCTCGATCGCCTCGGCGTGATGAGGCTCCTCGCGCGGGCCGGCGCCGCCGAGGGCGACGTGGTGTGGATCGGCGAGTTCAGCTTCGAGTACCAACCGTGAGTGACGCTCCGGCATCTGGGCGCCCACCGTCGCATCACCGCTTCGGGGCGCGGAGGGTCTCATTTCTGCGACTCAGCGCGCCCAGATCGACGCGTGGGGTCGGACGATGAGCCGCGTCGTCGTCAAGGTCGGTACGTCATCGGTGACCGACGAGCACGGCGGCATCGACGACGACGCCATCGTCAAGCTCAGCGCCGAGGTGGCCGAGGTGTGGGCGAATGGCGACCGGGTCGTCGTGGTGTCGTCGGGGGCGGTGGCGGCAGGTGTGGCGGCGCTGAACCTCGCCACCCGCCCGACCGACCTGGCCACGTTGCAGGCGCTCTCGGCGGCGGGTCAGCACCGGCTGATGCGAAGTTGGGACGCCGCGCTCGGGCGCCACGGGCTGGTGCCGGCGCAGACCCTGCTGGTGCCGCACGACTTCGTCGACCGGCGCCAGTACCTCCACGCCCGGCGGATCCTCACCCGGCTGCTCGAGCTCGGCACGGTCCCGATCGTCAACGAGAACGACGCCATCGCCAGCGACGAGACGCGCTACGGCGACAACGACCGCCTCGCCGCGCTTGTCGCCCACAACCTGGGGGCCGCGGTGCTCGTCCTGCTCACCGATCTGGACGGGTTGTACACCGCAGATCCGCGGACCCATGCCGACGCCACGCTGGTCACCCGGGTGCGCGCCGACGACCCGCTGCTCGCGATCAGGGCCGGCCGCACCGGCAGCGACCGCGGAAGCGGCGGCATGGCCGGCAAGCTGGAGGCCGCCCGCATCGCGTCGTGGTCGGGAGTGCGGACGGTGATCGCCAACGCCGCCCGCCCTGGCGTGCTCGCCGGGGCGGTCGCCGACGAGGCCGTCGGGACCAGCTTCGAGGCCCACCGGCGCAAGCTCGCCGCCCGCAAGCTGTGGATCGCGTTCGCCGCCCGGGTCGCCGGCACCATCACCGTCGACGACGGGGCCCGCAAGGCGCTGGTCGAGCGGCCGACGAGCCTGCTCCCGGCCGGCATCGTCGAGGTCGCCGGCCGGTTCGGGGAGGGCGACACGGTCGAGGTCGTGGGCACCGACGGCGTGGCGTTCGCCCGGGGGATGGTCTTCGTCGAGGCGACGCAGCTGCGCAAGGTCGCCGGCCGTCACACCAGCGAGCTGCCCCCGGGGATGGTCCACGAGGTCATCCACCGCGACGCCCTCGTCCTCCTCCCCGCCTGACCCATCCGAGTGTTTCGCGCTACCCGAGTGTTTCCTGCGGGTACGTCCCCGCAGCAAACACTCGGGTGCGCTGAAACACTCGGGTGACTAGGCGGGCGGTTGCGGCGCCGGTTGCTGCTCGGCGCCCTGGGCGCTCTGACCGGCCGGCGCACCCCGCTCGACGGCGGCCGGCGCCGGCGTTTCCAATCCCAGTTCGGCGCGCAGCTCGCTCAGCCGGCTCTGGGCTTCGACGTTGGCCGTCGCCTGCTCGATCTCGAGGACGCGGGACTCGACCGACGTCTCGTTGAGCTCGGCCGACGCCTTGGCTCTGGCGTACCGGGCCTGGATCTTCTGCTCGACCTCGGAGAACGTCGGCACGTCGGAGCCCACACTCTCCTGCAGCTGGGCCATCGCCGAGTTCATCTCCTCCTGCATCTTCGCCTGGTCGAGTTGACTGAGGAGCTTCGACTTCTCGGCGATCTTCTGCTGGAGCATCCGGCTGTTCTGGGCGACCGCGGCCTTGGCCTGGTCCGACGCCTGGGCCGCGTCCAGGACCATCGTCTTCAGGCTCTCGACGTCGCGTTCGACCTGGATCAGCTGATTGGCGATCGTCTCGGCCGCCGCCGAGTAGCTCTGCGACTTCGTCGCGTCGCCCGCCTTCTGCGCGTCCGCGGCCATGATCAGCGCCTGGCGGGCGTTGGCGTTGAGCTTCTCCAGCTCGCCCATCTTGGCGTTGAGGCGCAGCTCGCTCTGCTTCTGGTTGGCGATCACGTTCGCCGCCTGCTCCTTCAGCCGGCGGTGCTGGTCCTGGGCCTCGGTGATCGCCTGCTCGAGCTGCACCTTCGGATCGGCTCGCTCCTCGAAGCTGCCCGTCAGCTTGGCCGTCAGGTACTTCCACCACTTCTTGGCGAGCTTGAACATGGAACCAGCCTACGTCTCCGATGGCGCCGGCCGGATGGCCCGGATCCGATCGCGCACCGCCGTCATCTCGGGCACCCGCAGGGCGAGCAGGATCCCGCCGTACACGGCGATCCCCACCGCACCGGCGGCGACGAGCCGCAACACCGCATCGCCCCCGGCGTTGCCACCCACGTAGCTGGCGACGAGCCACATCACCTCACCCGCGATCGCGCCGGCCACCACCATCGGCACGATCCGAACGAGCAGGCTCCGAAGCGGGAATCCGGCCACCTTGTAGGACAGGACCTGCAGCGCCCACAGCGCGCCGGCGACGTAGGAGATGGCGAACGCCAGCCCGAGGCCGAGGATCCCGTAGCGGCCGACGAGGACGAAGGCGAGGACGATGTTCAGCGCCGACTCGACGGCATTGATGACGAACGGGGTGCGGGTGTCCTGGTGGGCGTAGAACCCGCGCATCACGAAGAGATAGATCGAGAAGCCGAACAGCCCGAGGGCGAAGCCGGCCAGCGCGCGCGA
>JBKPMF010000199.1:0-7657 GCA_046732015.1 Actinomycetota bacterium | reverse complement strand
TCGCCCACGCCACCGATCCTCTGGGCGAACACCACGACCTGCTGATGGCCAACGTGTTCGCCCAGACCGAGGCGCTGGCGTTCGGCAAGACGCGCGAGGAGGTCGAGGCCGAAGGCGTGCCCGCCCTCCAGGTCCCTCATCGAACCTTCCGCGGGAACCACCCGACCTCGACGATCCTGGTCCCCGCGCTCACGCCGAACACCCTCGGGCAACTGGTCGCCCTGTACGAGCACACCGTGTTCGTGCAGGGCACGATCTGGGACATCGACTCGTTCGATCAGTGGGGTGTCGAGCTGGGCAAGGTGCTGGCCGGTCGGATCGCCACTGAGCTCGCCGCCCCGTCGGATCCGGACGCCGGCGCACACGATTCCTCGACCATGGCCTTGATCAGCCGTTACCGTCGTCTGCGGGACGACCACCCGGAAGGAACCTCACGATGACGCTGCATCCACCGATCCCGCAAGCCATCGTCGTGTTCGGCGCCAGCGGCGACCTCGCGAAGAAGAAGATCCTGCCGGCGATCTACAACCTGGCGGTCGACGGCCTGCTCCCGCCGGCATACGAGGTGATCGGGTTCGCCTCGTCGGACATGGACGACGAGCGCTTCCGTCAGCACGCCCGCGATGCGATCGAGGAGCACTCACGCCGGCCGATCGACGAGGCGGTATGGAATGCGCTCGAACCGAAGTTCCGGTACATCATGGGCTCGTTCGAGGACCCCGAGGCGATGAAGCGGCTGGGCGAGGTCCTGGAGGAAGCCGATCGGGTCCACGGGTGCGACGGGTGCCGGCTGTTCTACATGGCGGTGCCTCCTACCTTGTTCCCGGTGATCGCGCGATCGCTCGATGCCGCCGGCCTCAACAGCGAGCTCGCTCGCCTGGTGGTCGAGAAGCCGTACGGTGATTCGCTCGAGTCGGCGAAAGCCCTCACGCAGGCGCTCTACGAGGGCTTCACCGAGGAGCAGATCTTCCGGATCGACCACTACCTGGGCAAGGAGACCGTTCAGAACCTGGTGGTGTTCCGGTTCGCGAACTCGATCTGGGAACGGGTCTGGAACCGCGACGCGGTCGACTCGGTGCAGCTCACGGTGGCCGAGTCGATCGGCGTCGAGGGTCGCGCGGGCTACTACGAGCACGCGGGCGCCACCCGCGACCTGCTCCAGAACCACATGCTGCAGGTGATCGCGTTCCTCGCCATGGAGCCCCCCCGGTCCCTGGACGCCGAAGCGTTCCGCGACGAGAAGGTGAAGCTGCTGCGCGCGATGCGTCCGATCGATCCCGCCGACGTCGTTCGCGGTCAATACGACGGCTACCGGCAGGAGGAAGGGGTCGATCCCAAGAGCCAGGTCGAGACGTTCGTCGCCGCCCGGATGTGGATCGACAACTGGCGGTGGGACGGTGTGCCGTTCTACCTCCGGCACGGCAAGAAGCTCCCGATCCGCAACACGGAGATCACCGTCGTGTTCCGCCAGGCGCCCGACTACCTGTTCCGGGATCTGGAACTGGAGCACATCCCGTCGAACCATCTGACGATCCGGGTGCAGCCCGACGAGGGGATCTCGCTCGCGTTCCAGGCCAAGACGCCCGGCCCCGGCTACCAGCTCCAGACCGTGCGCATGGACTTCGACTACGACCAGTCGTTCGCGAACGCGTCGGCCGAGGCCTACGAACGCCTGTTGCACGACGCGATGGACGGCGACCACACCCTGTTCAACCGAGCCGACTCTGTCGATCGAGCGTGGGAGGTGGTGACGCCGATGCTGCAGGAGCCACCACCGCTGTTCCACTACGCGCAGGGGTCGTGGGGTCCCTCGCGAGCTGACCGGCTGATCGAACCGCACGAATGGCACCTGCGCACGCGTGCCGATGGCACGATGGGACACCACTGATGGCGTTCATCGACATCTCGCTCCCGATCGGACCCGACCTGCTCACGTGGCCGGGCAATCCCGAGGCCACCGTCACGCCGTTCCAACGGATCGCCGACGGCGACGGCTCGAACGTGAGCGAACTGCTGATCGGCACGCACTCGGGCACCCATGTGGATCCGCCCGTGCACTTCGTGGAGGGGGGCGCCGGGATCGACCGCGTGGCGCTCGACGTGCTCGTGGGCGACTGCGTCGTAGTGGACGCTCGAGGTCGTCAGGGGGAACTGACCGCCGAGGAGATGGAAGCGCTCGCGATCCCGGCGGGCGCCGAGCGCGTGCTGCTCCGCACCGACAACTCGGACCTGTGGCGCCGGCTTCCCGTGAAGTTCCCGAAGGAGTACGTCTGCCTGGGGCCGGACGCGGCGCGATGGGTGGTGGCTCACGGGATCCGGTTGATCGGGACCGACTTCCTCGGCATCGAACGGCAGGGCTCGCCCGGACATCCCACGCATCACGAACTGCTGTCGCACGGCGTCGTGATCGTCGAAGGGCTCGACCTGGGGATGGCGGACCCCGGCCCATATCACCTGACCGTCTTGCCGCTGCGGATCGTGGACGGCGACGGTGGCCCGGCCCGTGCCGTGTTGGAGACCCGCTGACGTGGCCGCTCCCGCGGTCGTGTTGTTCGACATCGACGGCACGTTGATCACCACCGGTGGCGCCGGAGCTCGGAGCTGGGGCCGGGCGTTCCGCAAGCTCCATGACCGCGAGGCCGACATCACGGCGTTCTCCGAGAGCGGCATGACCGACCCGGTCGTGGGACGCGCGGTGTTCGAAGGGGTGCTCGGCCGGCAACCGAACCAGCAGGAGCTCTCACGCCTGATCATGGCTTACCTGATGGAACTGCCGATCGAGGTGGCCAACTCGCCCAACTATCACCGGTTCGACGGCGTGATCCGAACGCTCGAGCGCCTCTCCGAGGCCGGCTCACTGCTCGGTCTGGTGACCGGCAACATCGAAGGAGCCGCTCGGATCAAGATCGACCGAGCCAACCTCAACCCGTACTTCGCGTTCGGGGGGTACGGCACCGACTCCGCCGACCGCGCCGAGCTGACCCTCGCGGCGATCGCGCGCGCCGAAACGATGCAGGGCACGTCGATCGAACGGTCGACGATCGTCGTGGTCGGTGACACTCCCCGAGACGTCGAGGCCGCGAAGGCGGTGGGGGCGGTCAGCGTGGCGGTGGCCACCGGCGACTACTCCGTCGACCGACTGCAAGATACCGGCGCCGATCACGTCTTGGGGGACTTCGCCGAGGACGAGTTCCCCGGGTTGTAGCGCCCCCCAGGTCAAGGGGTTGGTCAGCGATAGCTCAGGGGTCGACTAGGAGGTCGGCGAAGTTGGCCGAGGACTTGCCGAACTCCCACCAACCGTGCACGCGCGGCTTCACCTGCGACATGCTGCGTCCGTAGACGACGGGGATGACCGCCACGCGCTCCACCACCGCCATCCGGTCAGCCTGGTGGAACAGGTCCAAGCGGCTGCGGTCGCTTCGTTCCTGGCGGGCCCGTTCGATCAGCTGGTCGAAGGCCTCGGAGGCGAACCCACCCTCGTTGGTGCGGCTGTCGGACTGGAACAGCAGCCGCAGGAAGTATTCGGGGTCGGCGTAGCCCGGCAGCCATCCGGTGAGGTAGATCGGCGCCAGCTGTCGGGGCGGCGGCATCGTGGCGATCTCGCTGCGCCGCCACGCTCGCACCTGGACGTCCAGCCCCAGGATCGTGCGCCAGGACCCGAGGATGGGCGCCACCAGCATCTCGTCCTCGTCCAGGCAGGCGACCGTCAGCGCTCCGTCGAACCCCGAACGCTCGAGGGCCTCCCGAGCCAGATCGGGATCGAACCGCAGCGAGATATCGGGCGTGTGCCCCTGGAGCGCGGGGGGCACGATGCCGCCGGTGGCCACCACCATGTTGATCGGCAGGACCGCCGAGATCGCATCGCGATCCACCGCATAGGCCAAGGCGAGACGCAGATCCACGTCGGAGGTGGGGGGTTCCTGGTGGTCGAACGCGAGGTAGCCCGACCACGCCGCCGGTCCGAGCCGGGCGTCGGGCACGTCGGCCGGGGCGACATCGGCGAGTCGTGGCGTGTACCGCACCGACACGAGGTCGACCTCGTCTCGGGCGAACGCCTCGACGGACGTGGTGATGGGTTCGGCGACGATCTCCACGCGTTCGACGTTGCCGCCCCGCGGACCGGTGTAGTCGTCCCGGCGCTGCAACACGAGTCGGTCGGTTCCGCGTTCGTCGACACGGAACGCCCCCGACACGACCTGCGATCCGAGCTGGGTCCAGTCGCCATCGTTGCCATCGATCGCGTGGCGAGGTTGCGGGCCCCCGTCGGGACGATTCATCACGCTCATGAAGTACGGCGCGGGCGCCACCAGCCGGAACTCCACGGTGCGATCGTCCAACGCGCGCACACCGATGCGGTCCTCATCGGGGGAGCCCAGGTAGCGCTCCTGCCCGTGCTCCAACGCGAAGTACACGGCGACCGACGACCCGGGGGCATCCGGATCGAGCACCCGTTTGATGCCGAACTCGACGTCACCGGCCGTGAGCGGCGTGCCGTCGGACCAGCGCAGACCTTCCCGCAGATGGAACACATACCGGAGGCCGTCGGCGGAGATGTCCCATCGGTCGGCCAGCGACGGCACGATCGTGCGCTCCGGCCACTGCTCGACGAGCCGGTCGAACAACTGCATGCACAGTTGGATGTTCGGCCAGGCGATCGCAGAACGCGGATCGGGGTCGTTGGGCAGGAAACTGCTGGCGATACGCAGGGTGGCGTTCGCCTCGACCGGGGCCGGCGGTGTCCAATGCTCGAAGGCCCGCTGGTAGGTCGCGTCGGCTTCCGAGAACCGCAGCGCCATGTGCAAGGCGAGCGCCAGCTTGAAGAGCCCGAGCGCGATCTCCTGCCCCTCACCGCGCCGCTCCAGCAGGGGCAGCAGCTCCCGGTAGTAGGCGACCGCCTCGTCGAGCGCGTACTCCTGACGGGCACGGTCACCCGCCAAGGTGAGGTAGCGGACGGCCTTGTCCTCGTCGGCGGCGCCGAGCCAGTGATGGGCCAACAGCCCGGCGATCTCTCGCGAACCCTCGCCTCGCTGGGCCTCCAGGGTCTCGGCCGCCTTGCGGTGCAACCGGGTTCGGTCTTCGGTCACCAGCGTTCGGTACGCGGCTTCCTGGATCAGCGCGTGCTTGAACCGGAACTCGGGCTCGGGCCACCGACGGCCCTCGCGCACGAAGTCCAGCCGCTGCAGCTCCGACAGCGCCGAGCGGATCCCCGAGTCGTCCGCGACCGCTTCCAGGAGCGAGAGGCTGAACCGACGGCCGAGGACCGAGGCGGCCAGCAACGCCTGGCGTGGAAACGGTTCGAGCCGATCGATACGGGCCAGGATCACCTTCTCCACGGTGGGCGGGATCTCCACGTCGACCTCGTGGTCGAACCGCAGTCCCTCCTCCGTCGACACGAGCGCCCCGGCGTCCTGCAACGAGCGCACGATCTCCTCCAGGAAGAACGGGTTGCCGTCGGCGGACGCGAGCACGCGCTCGGCTGTGGCCGCCGGCAACGTGTCGTGGCCGACCAGCGCCGTCAGGAGTTCCGAGCCCGAGTCGCCGGACAGGGACTCCAAGGCGATCTCCCGGAACCGGTGGGGCATCGTCCGCGCGGTCTCGTCCTTCAATCGCCACGATGGGTGGTCGCGCTCAGGACGTCCGGTGCAGACGATCAACAGCGGCAGGGACTCCGTTTCGGCGAACAGCTGTTCCAGCAGCAGCAGGGAGGTGGCGTCGGCCCAATGCAGGTCCTCGAACGCCATCACCACCGGCCCATCCTCGGCGAGGCGCTCGATCAGGTGACGCACGACCTCGAACGTTCGGAACTGTGCGGCCTCCGGCGAGAGCTCGGCGAGCTTGGCATCGGCATCCGGTCCGAACGACAGCTCGAGGAGTGCGCCGAGGTACGGGGTGAGCTCGCCGGCACGCGCGCCGAACAGACGGTCGACCGCGCGCCGCAAGGCGATCGTCACGCGGAGGTCGGGATCGTCGGGCGCCACGCCCAGCCAGGACCGGAGGAGGTCACGGAAGGGCCAGTACGACATCGATTCGCCGTAGCTGACGCACCGGCCCTCGAGCCAGAGCGAACGACCCTGGGCCGGCTGCGCCCCTCGGACCAGCTCGCGGAGCTCCTGCATCATCCGGGTCTTGCCGATCCCCGGTTCCCCCGACAGGTAGAGGATGGCGCCGGAGCCGCCGAGCACGACCCCTTCCACCAGTGAGTCCACTGCCGCCAGCTCGGCCTCCCGGCCGATCATCGGTACCCGCCGTCCGCGGGACGGGCCCGGCGTCGCGCCGGTGACCCCCGCCACGGGATAGGCCTCGACCGGCGATCCCTTGCCCTTCAGGGTGAGCTCTCGCACCGGTCCCCACGTGAAGGAATCCGCCACCGCCCGATGGGTCTCCGCGCCCACGAGCACGGTGCCGGGCACCGCCTGGCCTTGCAGCCGGGACGCGGTATTGACCGCGTCGCCGAGCGCCGAGTACTCGACGCGACTCCCGGCGCCGATCGCTCCAGTCACGACCGGGCCGGTGTCGATCCCCACGCGGACATCCACCTCGGCGACGCCCCAGGACCGCTCGATCTCCTGGCCGAACGCCGCGATCTCCTCGACGATCCGCAGGCCCGCGCGGACGGCTCGTTCCGCATCGTCCTCGTGCGAGGTGGGCGCCCCGAAGATCGCCAGTACGCCGTCGCCGGCGAGGTCCTTCACGTGGCCATCGAACGCCTCGACCGCGACCACCATGCGCGAGACGGCCTCGCCCACGACGAGCTTCAACTCCTCGGGATCCAGCCGTTCACCGAGCGCCGTCGAACCGACGAGGTCGGCGAAGACCGCGGTCACGACCCGCCGTTCCTCGCGCATGCTCACCGCTGCCATCCTCCGTCAGGGACCGGCCAGCGACAATCCCGGTCGACGGCGCGCCTCAGTCCACCGGGCGCAGGGCGGCGCGCACGAACAGCACCACCTCGCGCTCTCGCTTGCGCAACGAGGCGCGACTCGAGTCGGCGCCCACCACCGCGTTGAGGACGCTCGCCTCGGTGAGTGAACCCACCACGGCCGTATACAGCGTGAACAGCAGCAGCGCCGGATCCTGTTTGCGGATCTCACCGTTGTCCATGCCGGCCTGCAGGAAGTCGATCGCGCGCTGGCGCATGGGATCGAGCACCCCGGCGAATCGATCGAACGCATCGGGGCCGAGCCGGCCGGCCTCGCGGATGAACATCGGGAACTCCGGCCAATCGCTCGCCAGCCGGAAGACCGCGTGGATCACCGCCTCGGCCCGGTCCCAGTAGCTCTCCTTGCCCGCGAGCGCCCCCGCGATCTCGCGAGCGAGGCGTTTCCCGGCCGCGGACAGGCACGCCTCGAGCAACGCGTCCTTCGTGGGGAAGTAGTAGAGCAGCGTCTGCTTGCGCACCCCCACCGCCGTCGCGATGTTGTCGAGGCTGGCGCCGCGGTAGCCGTCGCGTCCGATCTGCCGGATCGCCTCCTCGACGATCGTGACGCGACGTTCCTCACCGCCGGTGCGTGGCACCGCTCACTTCCAGGTCTTGTCGGGGCCGCGCCGCTCGAGTGGACGTGAGCCCTCCCACTTGCGACGCCACTCGGGGCCCGAGGGACCCAGCAGCGTGGGGGTCTCGCCGCGCTGGGCGCGGTGCAGGGACTCCCACCACGTG
>JBKPMF010000198.1:0-6655 GCA_046732015.1 Actinomycetota bacterium | reverse complement strand
GGCGTACACGGTGTGTGCGCCCGCGGTGATCCCTGTGGGGATCGTCACCGAGAACGTCGATGTGCCGCTGAACGGGATCGGCGAGGTGGTGACGGTGCTGCTGAGCACGGTGCCGCTCGTGGCGTTGTCCAGCCGGAAGGTGATCATCTCGCCGGTGACGTAGCTGGCGATCGTCCCGTTGAGGGTCGCGGCGAGCGTGTTGATCGTCGTCGGGGAGGAGAAGCTCAGGGAGGGTGCGGCAACGACCACGTTGCTGCTGTAGCTGCTCTGGGTGCCGACCCACTGCGAACGTTTGGCCGAAGTCGCGTACTTCCAGGTTCCGGCCGGCACCGCGGCCTCGGTGCAGGTGAGCGCGTTCACCGTGCCGCTGCAGGCAGAACCGATCGTCTGTGCCACGTCGGCGGTGCTGAACCGGCCAACCTGATAGGCGGTCACGGGGGTGGTGTTGGGCAGGCTCACCTGCGACCAGCTCACGACCACGTTGCGACCGGTCACGCTCACCGCGGGCGTGGGCCCGGCGGGCAACGCGATGGCCTTCGATGTGCCCGAGCCGCTGCCCGAGGTGGTCCACGACGCCCATGCCGTGCCGGCGCCCGCCACCAGGGACATGCACACCGCCAGGCCCAGAGCCGTCGCGAACCGCTTCACCTGCCGATCGCCTTCCCCCCGTAGATCAGACGGAACTTCGCGCCCTGGCAGGCGTCCGGGGTGGCGGCCTTCATGCGGATCTTCACCTTGATCTTCGCGGTGCGGTGGGCGCCGATGCGCTTGTTCCCCTTGAACTTCGTGGCCTTGATCGCCGACGAGGGGCACGAGACCGTGGTGCTTCGGACCTTGACGGTGACGAGCTTCACGGCGATCGCGGCGTCGTTCGGGTTCGTGAGGCGGAGCTTCAGCGGCTTCGAGCTGCCGGGGTAGAGGCCTTTGACCTTCCCCTTGACGGTGAAATGAGGGGCCCGTGCCGTCGTGAGACCATCCCCGGCTGGTGTTCGGCGGAACTCCGACGCCTGGGCCAGCGCGGCCGCGAGCAGCAGGCAAACCAGGGTCAGTTTGGTCGCGACGATGATCCGTCGGGGGACACGCATCGTGGACACCGCCTCACGCGGGTGGACTCAGGAGACGTCGAAAGGGCGGAGGTGGCCTCCGCCCTCTCGAACGAACCGTTGGCAGGATCGATCAGGCGTTGCTGGCGCCGGTCAGGGTCACCGGGATCGTGAAGACCGCGCCCTGGCAATCGGTGTGCGAGCTGTTGCTCATGGCCACCGAGCCCGCCAGCGTGAACGTCGTCGACGTCGAGGCCGGCACGTCCAGGGTCAGACCCGTCTGGTCCGTGAAGGTCACACCGGTCGAGGCCGTGCACGCAGCCGTGGTGTTCGAGACGATCGCGCCCGAGCCGGTCACGCTGGTGACACGAACCGGGTACGGGTTCGGGTTCGTGATGCGCAGCGACACGTTGCCGGTGGCACCGGGGTACAGCGTGGCGGTGGTGGTGGCCGACACGTCGACCGTGGTCAGCGCCTGGGCGCTGGTGGCCTTGGCGTAGCCCGAACCGCTACCGGTCGCGGTCCACGCGGCGTAGGCGATGCTCGAGGCGAGCATCGCACCGGCGAGCACCACGCCGGCAGTAACCTTGTGTGAACGCTTCATGCTGGTGGTTCTCCTTCTGATCCTGGCGCCTCTCTCGATGGCGCAGCGGGCAACGAAACAGACCGAAACACTCAGGGGTCATCGGTGACGCTCAGATGCCGGTTGATACCCGGAACGAGGTGGATAGGGGCCGAGAGCCGTTGCGTTGGTGTGTTACGGAGCCTGGACGGTGTCGCCCACGCGGACCTCGCCCGGACGGGCGACCACGGCGTACATCCCGAACGGCAACCCATCGGGGATGCGGGGGCGGAGCTTCGCGATCTGGGTCAGGGTGTCCCAGTCCTTGACGCCAGTATCGGGGTCCTGGGTGGTGACCACACATCGGGGGATGGCGCCTTGCAGGGTGAGCGCGACCTCACCGATCGTGATCGTGCCGCCGTCCCAGGAGTCCTCGTCGTACGGCTCGCAGCCGTCGAGTTCCAGGTTGATGCGGAACCGCCGGCTGTCGAGGTCCCCGTAGTAACCGCCCCTGGAGGCGAGGTCGTGTACCGACGCAGCGGACACCACCGTCAGCGGCAACACGTCGACGCCGTCGCCGTCGGTGTCACACCGCAGCATCCGAAGCGACTTGCCGACGTAAGAGGAGAACGCCTCCGCCCACGGCCCTTCGACCCGATGGCCCGGGACGGTGCGGCCGTAGAAGTTGGTGGTCTCGGCGGCGCCGAGCTCGCTGACGTCGCCATCGACGAGCGTGCCGTCGGGGAAGACCAGTCGCAGATGCTCTGCCGTCGGGTCGTACTCCGGCACGATCCGGACCAGCGGGCCGAAGTCGCTGCCGCTGAACAACGCCCCCGCCTCGTCCACCAGGTAGAAGCGGCGGTTCTCGGGCAGGCCGGCCTCGGTGATCCGCGCCCGTGATGGATGGTGCAGCGCGAGGCCCTTGACGGGTGTCACGTTGAGCCGGGCGAGGGTTCGCATGGGCCACACGATACCTGCGCCACGCTTGAGCCCAGGTCCTTCGGAGGCGTACGATCGGGTAGCGAACACGCCGGGAGGGGCGAGGCATGCACGGTGATCGCGATGCGAGCGAGACCCAGCGAGCGCTGCAACAGGCGGCGCGCGACCGCGTGCTCACCGAACGGGTCGATCGCCTCGAGCGCGAGGTGGCGCGGGTCACGGCGCACCTGGACGGGGCCTCGGTCACGCTCCTGCCGGGCGCCGGCTCCATCCGACCTCCGGTGGGGCCCGACCCCGGATCGGCGCTGCAGCGAATCGTGCAGCGACGCACCGATCCACCTGACGCTCCGCGCTGAGGGCGGTCGCGGGGCACCGTGGTACGTTCGGCTGCATGGCTCCTGCACATCCTCGAGGCCTCGCATGAGCGTCGAGGATGTCGTCATCGGTGCCCTCCCCGACGAGGTCGGGTTCCTCGCGCCCTTGCTGGGCACGTGGGTGGGTGAGGGTCGGGGCGAATACCCCACGATGGAGGCGTTCGACTACGGCGAACGCCTGACGTTCGACCACGTCGGCGACGTCTTCCTGCAGTACGTGCACCGCAGCTGGCTCCTCGGGGACGGAACACCGCTGCACTTCGAGCGCGGGTTCCTGCGGCCGGGTGCTGGGGCCGGGGCGGTGGAGCTGACCCTGGCCCATCCGCTCGGACTCACCGAGGTGAGCCACGGCACCCTGGTCGACGGACAGATGGATCTGACCGCCACCTCGATGGGCAGGACCGCCACCGGGATGGCGGTCGTAGGGGTGGAGCGCCGGTATCGGATCGACGGGGACGAGATCGCCTACGAACTCGACATGGCCACCGAGACCACCCCGATGATCCGTCACCTCACCGGCCGCGTCCGACGGGTGAGCGCATGATGGCCGAGCGGGGATCCGCGGCCGCCGCGAGCGGGTTCAACACGAGTCGGATCTGGCTCGCCGCTGCGATCGTCGGGATCGCGGCGGGCGGCGTCCTGAAGTTGGCCGGCCAGGAGGATGCCGCCGACATCGCGTGGGCCATCACCACCGTGGTCGGCATCATCCCGATGATGCAGGAAGTCGTCACCGGCCTGCTCCGCCGTGAACCCGGAGTCGACGTGATCGCGCTGCTCGCCATGCTGGGAGCCTTGGCGCTGCAGGAATACCTCGCGGGCGCCGTTATCGCCCTGATGCTGTCCACCGGCGAGGCCCTCGAGGCCTACGCGGATCGCCGCGCCCACCGCGAACTGTCGGCCCTGCTGGAGCGGGCGCCGCGAACGGTCAATCGGTACGAGGGCGACGACCTCGTCACCAGGCCGATCGAGGAGGTGGCGGTCGGGGACCGCCTCATGGTCAAGACCGGCGAGGTCGTGCCCGTCGACGGCGTGATGCTGGGCGACGGCGTCCTCGACGAGTCGGCGCTCACCGGCGAATCGCGGCCGGTCGAACGTCCGATGGGCGACCTCGTGCGGTCGGGCGCCGTGAACGCCGGTCCCGCCTACGATCTGCGCGCATCGACGACGGCCGAGGAAAGTACCTACGCCGGGATCGTGCGCTTGGTGAAGGAGGCCGAACAGGACAAGGCGCCGTTCGTCCGGCTGGCCGACCGCTACGCCACGATCTTCATCCCGGTGACGCTGGTGATCGCGGGCGGGGCCTGGCTGCTCAGCGGCGATTCGACCCGCGCCCTCACGGTGCTCATGGTGGCCACGCCGTGCCCGCTGATCCTGGCGGTGCCGATCGCGGTGGTGGCGGGCATCTCCCGCGCGGCGCGCCGCGGGATCATCGTCAAAGGCGGCGGCGCGCTGGAGACGATCGCTCGAGGCAAGGTCCTGCTGTTCGACAAGACCGGCACGCTGACCTCGGGCATCCCGGAGATCGCCGACATCGAGGTGTTCGGGGCGCTCGACGGCAACGAGGTGTTGCGGCTCGCCGCCTCGATCGACCAGGTGTCCCCGCACGTGCTCGCCACCGCGATCGTCCGCGCCGCGCGGGAGCGCAACCTCACGCTGGAGTTCCCCGACGATCCGAAGGAGCAGCATGGAGCGGGGATCGAGGGACGCGTGGGCGCGCATCACGTGGCCCTGGGCAAGGGGAGCTTCGTGGCCGAGGGCGCGCCCCTGCCGCAACGCGCCAAGGACATCCGTCGCCGCACCAGCCTGGACGGCTCCTCGTGCGTGTTCGTGGCGGTGGACGGAACGGTCGTGGGGGCGCTCGTGATCGACGATCCGATCCGTCCCGACTCGCCGCGGGTGATCCGGTCGCTGCGCCGAACCGGGATCGACCGCGTGATCATGGTCACGGGGGACCACCCCGACGTCGCGGAGTCGGTGGGCGCCGCGCTGGGCGTCGACCGGATCCTGTCCGAGCGCACGCCCGCTGAGAAGGTGGAGGCGGTCGGCGCCGAGCGTGAGGGCGGCGTCACGATCATGGTGGGTGACGGGCTGAACGATGCCCCGGCGCTGGCGGCCGCCGACATCGGCGTGGCCATGGGCGCCCGGGGGGCCACCGCGTCGTCGGAGGCCGCCGACATGGTGCTGGTGGTCGACCGTCTCGACCGGCTCGTCGACGCGATCACGATCGCCCAGCGTTCGCGCAGGATCGCCGTGCAGTCGGTGATCGGCGGCATGGGCGTGGCCTTCGGGTTCATGTTCCTCGGCGCGTTCGGACTGTTCGTGCCGGTGGTGGGTGCGCTGATCCAAGAGGGGATCGACGTCGCCTCGATCCTGAACGCCCTCCGCGCCCTGTCCGGCGGACGTGGGTCGAAGCCGGCGGTCGGCCACAGCGACGTCGCCGAGCGCTTCCGGGCCGAGCATCGCGAGTTCGCGCCGGAGATGGCCAGGATCCGATCGGCCGCCGACAAGCTGGGCACGATGGGTGCGGACGAGACCAGGCAGGAGCTCGAGGCCGTGCGCTGGTTCATCGTCGACCGCCTCCCGCAGCACGAGGAGGAGGAGGAGGCCGCCGTCTACCCCGTGGTGGCCAAGCTCATGGGTGGCGAGGACCCCATGAGCACGATGGCGCGCGCCCACATCGAGATCGATCACCTCGCCCGCGTCTACCAGCAACTGCTGGACGATCTTCCCGCCGAGGGGCCCACGCCGGAGGACCTGATGGATCTGCGCCGGGTGCTCTACGGGCTGTACGCCGTCCTGCGCCTGCACTTCGCGCAGGAGGAGGAGGCTTACGCCTGGCTCGCCTCGGAGGCCGAGCCCGCGCCGGTGTCCTGATCTCCGTCCGCATCTCCGTCCCCCGGCGCCGGGCCGCTCGGCCGGATCGCCAACGACACCCGGAACGAGGCCCCGCCACCTTCGCGTTCCTCCACCCACGCGCGTCCGTCGTGGAGGGCTGCGAACCGGGCCACGACCGCCAGGCCCACGCCCAGGCCCGCCGAACGGGCCGGTGACGCGCCCTGTGAGAAGGGTTCGAAGATCGCCTCCCGCGTGTCGGCGGGAACGCCCGGCCCGTCGTCCTCGACGATCAGGAGCGCGGCGTCGCCGTAACGTTCGACGCGCACCCAGATGCGCGCGTCGCCCGGCGTGTGCTTGACCGCGTTGCGGAGCAGGTTCTCGACGATGCGTTCGACCATGGCGGCGTCGGCCCAGATCTCGAGCGGCGCGGTATCGACGTGCAGACGGCGGCCGGCGACCGGGTCGGCGCCGGCGACGAGTTCGCGCACGAGCGCCCCGATGTCGAGCGGCGCGAACATGGGCTCGACCACCCCGGCGCTGAGGCGGTCCAGGTCCAGGAGGTCGGTGACGATGCGATCGAGCCGCCGGGCGTTGGCGGCGATGCGGCCGGCCAGGTCCTGTGCTTCGGCGGGTGGCAGGTCCAGGTCGTCTCGCTCCAGGGTCCGGGCCAGACCGAGGATCGCCGCCAGGGGCGACCGGAGATCGTGGGACACCGCCTGGAGGAACGTGTTCTTCACGGCGTCGGCTTCCCGCAGTCGTTCGCTCACCATGCGCTCGGTGGCGAGGTCGCGTTCGAGCTCCTCGGCTCGGTGTTGCTGGGTGACGTCCAGGAGCACGCCCTGCCAGTACTTGGGGTCGCCGGCCTCGTCCACGATCAGCCGCGCCTGGTCATGGACCCAGAC
>JBKPMF010000197.1:0-3155 GCA_046732015.1 Actinomycetota bacterium | reverse complement strand
AGGTAGCGGCGCGCCGGCTGGGTGAAGCCGTCGTCCTTCTCGGGCAGGCGCCACACATCGTGATCACCCAGGATGTCCGAGCCGCCGCTGCCGATCCCCACTTGGTAATAGAGGACGCGCCGGCGCGTGTCGACCATCTTCAACAGCCACCGCACGCCTCGTTCGGCCTCGGCTTCGAAATCGGGGCCGCCGCCGCCGAACAGCGCCGGGTGATCGCGCACCGCCGCCAGCATCAGCGTGACCGCGAACGAGGTCGTGCCCGTGAACTTCACGTAGTCGCCGGCGTCGAACCAGCCACCCTCGACGTCGATCGGCCCGCCCACCCGCCGGAGATCCCGCTGCAATCGTTCCCCTCGATAGTCGGGTATCGCATACGTCATCGCTCGGCGGTCGTGCAGGTGGGAGGGCTTGCGATCGAGGACACCCGGGTCGACGTCGGCGCCGTCGCGCTGCCCCAGGTAGAACGTCAGTGCGTTGGCGACCAGCGGGCCGTACAGCGGGGTCGCGTCGTCGATCCGGAACGACGGGGAGCGTGCTCCACCCGCCACGACGGTGTAGGTGCCGGGCGTCGTGACGCCGTCGAACACGACCGGGCACACGTGTCCGTACGTCGCGTTCCACGAGCCTCCGTCCTCGCCCGCGGTCCCGGTGAGGACCGCGGCGTCGGCGTCGTCTCGAAGCTCGAACGCGATGCCTCCGCATCCGCCGCTCGAGATCACGAACGCGCGCTTGGGTCCGTCGGTGACGTAGCCGACCTGGTTCACGCGAACGCGGGTGTCCACGGTGCCCGCCGTGGCATGGGGCATGGGCGAAGCGCCAACGACCATCACGAGGGTCATGGCCACGATCCTGGGTGCCCACCGCTGCTTCCCCACCTCGACCGCCTTCCTATACTCGGGGGCGATGCCGAAGAAGATCCAGATCCGGCCCCCCGGCCTCAAGCCGACCACCAAGGTCGGCACGTTGGGACCCTACCGCGGACGGCTCGGTCTCGCGTGGGTCATCGCGCCCCTGGTCGCCGGGGTCCTGATCCTCGTCGCCGGCTACTTCGCGCTCCGCTGATGCTGCAGGCCTACTGCTGGCCGCAGAGCGTCACTCCCGGGGAGCCCGCCGGACTCCACGTCTCCGGCGACACCGGCGCGTTCGACGTCGAGGTCGTTCGCGAGGGGGCCGAACGCGAGGTCGTGTGGCGATCGCCACTGGTGGCGGCCGCCCATCACCCGACCCCGTCCGACGCCGCGTCCGACGGGTGCGGCTGGCCCGCGGCGATCGAGATCCCGGTAGGACCGTGGCGATCCGGCTACTACTCCGTGACGCTGACCGCGGGGAACGAGCGGGCCGACGCCTTCCTGGTGGTCCGGCCGGCACCTGGCGCGGCGCGCGAGCCGATCCTGCTCGTGCTCTCCACCTCGACCTGGAACGCCTACAACGACTGGGGCGGCCCGTCGCTCTACACCGGCGGCACCCGCGTGTCGTTCGAACGCCCACTGGCGCCCGGGTTCTGCGTCAAGCCCGAGCCGGCGCGGCGCAAGATGCAGCCGGAGACCGATCGAGAGGGTCGTTGGTTCTTCGAATGGGCCGAACCGCTGGGACTGTCGGTCTGGAGCGGCGGCGCCGGCTGGTGGAACTGGGAGCGCCCGTTCGTGCGGTGGGCCGAGCGGCATGGGTTCGGCGTCGACGTCGCGATCAGCCAGGATCTGGAGGAGCATCCCGACGTGTTCGAGGGCCACCGGTTGTACGCCAGCGTGGGCCACGACGAGTACTGGTCGTGGGGCATGCGCGAAGCGCTCGACGGATTCACCGACGCAGGCGGCCACGCGATGATCCTGTCCGGCAACACCTGCTTCTGGCAGGTCCGGTTCGACGAGGACCATCGCACGATGACCTGCTTCAAGTACGTGGCGGATCACGATCCGGTGTTGGGCACGCCGGACGAGCGGTTCCTCACCGGTCCGTGGTCGGACCGAAGGATCGCGCACCCCGAGACCTCGACGATCGGCCTGACGTTCACGCACGGCGGCTACTCCCGCTACGGGCTCGGCGTCCCTCGTGGATCGGGCGCGTACACGGTGTGCCGTCCCGGGCACTGGGCCTTCGAGGGCACGGACCTTCGCTACGGCGACGAACTCGGCCGCGACGACACGATCGTGGCCTACGAGGTGGACGGGTGCGAACTCGCGACCGGTCCGGACGGACTGCCGGTCCCCACCCACGCGGACGGCGCGCCCGAGAACCTGGAGATCCTGGCAACCGCCCCCGCGCGCCTATGGAAGGAGGACGAACAACCCAGCCGCTACGCCCACGAACCCGGCGAGCTGGAGACCACCGCGATGGCCGTCTTCGGTCCCGGTTGGCGCGACCAGGTGCACCGCGTGACGAACAACCATGCGTGCATGGCGGTCTTCTCCAAGCCAGGGGGCGGCACGATCTTCAACGCCGGCGTCACCGATTGGGCCTACGCCCTGGAGTCCGGCGACCCCGATGTGTCGCGGATCACCCGCAACGTGATCGAGCGCCTGACCGGCTGAGCTCAGCCGGCCTTTCGTAGCGGAGCGTACGCCAGCAACACCCGTTTCTCCCCGACGTCGCTGAAGGTGATCGTGGCCTCGGTGCCGTCGCCCGCGCCGCTGACGGTGAGCACCACGCCTTCACCCCACTTCTCGTGGATCACGGTGTCGCCGGGGCCGATGACCGGGGCGTCGCGCTTGGCGACACCGCCTGGGCTGGGTGGCGTCCAGTCGCGATCGGGCACGGCATCGTCGGCGCTCCGGCCCCCGATCACCCGGCCACCGCCCCGGTTCGCGCCCGGGTAGGATCCACGGCCCGCTGAGGCACGGCCCGACCGTTCCCCCTCACGGATATCGAACAGGTGCTCCGGCATCTCCTGCAGGAACCGGCTGGGAGGGTTGTACTGCGTCTGGCCGAAGAGCGTGCGGCTCCACGCGTTCGTGAGGTACAGGCGCTTCTGCGCCCGGGTGATGCCCACGTATGCGAGCCGGCGCTCCTCCTCGAGGGCGGCGGTGTCGGTCATCGAGCGGTAGTGCGGGAAGATCCCGTCCTCCATCCCCACCATGAACACCACGGGGAACTCCAGGCCCTTGGCGATGTGCAGGGTCATCAACGTGACGTTGGACGCGTCCTCGTCGTACTCGTCC
>JBKPMF010000196.1:0-6729 GCA_046732015.1 Actinomycetota bacterium | reverse complement strand
GAGGTGCATCATCAACGCGGCGTCGGCGGGCGTGGCGATGCCACCGGCCGAGAAGTTCACCACCGGGAGCTTGCCCTGCTCGGCCACCATGCGGACCAGCTCGACCGGTGCGCCCAGCTCCTTGGCCTTCGTGACGTACTGCTCGGGCCGCAGCGTGGTGACCTCGGCGATGTCGCGCAGGATCTGACGCTCGTGCCGCACGGCTTCGACGACGTTGCCCGTGCCGGCCTCGCCCTTCGTGCGGATCATCGCGGCGCCCTCGGCGATGCGACGCAGCGCCTCACCCAGGTTGCGCGCGCCACAGACGAACGGCACGGTGAACGCCCACTTGTCGATGTGGTACTCCTCATCGGCCGGCGTCAGCACCTCGGATTCGTCGACGTAGTCGACCCCGAGCGCTTGCAGGATCTGCGCCTCGACGAAATGCCCGATGCGCGCCTTGGCCATGACGGGGATCGAGACGACCTGCTGGATCTCCTCGACCTTCGTGGCGTCCGCCATGCGGGCGACACCGCCGTCTCTGCGGATGTCGGCCGGCACACGCTCGAGGGCCATGACGGCGCAGGCGCCGGCATCCTCGGCGATCTTCGCTTGATCGGCCGTGGTGACGTCCATGATGACGCCGCCCTTGAGCATCTCGGCCAGGCCGGACTTCACGGTGAAGGTGCCGGTCTCGCGCTGCACGGGTATCGCCTCCTACGAAGGGAACGGTCTGCCTCCGAGTGTACCGGAGGCCACCTCCCAGCTCAGAGCCGAACCGTCGAGGGTCAGGACCCGAAGGTCACCGGAGCGGTGAACATGCCGGTAGGCGCCAGCTCGACGAACGTGGTGCCGGGCTTGAGCTGGAACTCATCGCCCTTCTTCGTGTGGAACACGGTGACGTCGCCCTCGGAGCTGCGCTCCCACGTGCCGATGACGAGCTTGCCGTCACGCAGCAACCAGGCCTTGCCGGTGCCGGTGACCTCCACCTCGGGCGAGGGGTAGCCCACCACATCGACGATGTCGCTCTCGGAGGTCTTCACCTGCTGGATCAGGACGTTGTCGGTCTCGACCGCGTCGCCGTTCTCCAACACCATCTCCTCGCCGTTCTGGTAGCGGACCCAGCGGCCCCCCGCCCAGCGCCACTCAACGTCGGTGAGCGGGAACGCGATCATCGCCGAGGGGATCTTCTTGCTGGGCTTGTTGAGGTCGCCGTAGCTGAAGATCGCCTCGGGGACGGGCTCGTCCTTTGCGCGCTTCTGGCCGGCCACCCAGAGCTTGTTCGTGTTGACGAACAGGTTGTGCGGCACCTCGCGCGCGTCATCACGGGTGAAGGGAGGGGTGGGGTCGCCTTCGGTCATGCCCACCACGCCCGACTCCTTGATGATCCTCACGACCTTGTTCGCGCCGCCCGAGTAGGCGAGCAACGGGTGGGGACTGAACTGCAGCAGGATCTTGGGGTCGGTGGTGCGCGCGCTGCGCACCGGGCCGACGCGCTCGGCGCTCGAACAGTTGAAGACGACGATGAACCGCGTGATGCCGCCTTCGACGACCTCTTCGTAGACGACGTCGGCCTTGTCCAGGCCCACGAGCGGCATCGCGTCGGGCGTGTTCTCCACCTTGACGGCGAGCGCGGGGCGGGCCGGCGGTTCCTTGTCCTCGCCGACCGGCTGGTTCGTGAGGGGGCACGGGGTGGGATCGTCGTCGACGCCAGGGATCACATGGAGCGCGCTGGTGACGGGATTGTTGCCGGTGAGGGCGAAGGCGGCGACACCGCCGCCGAGCACGGCCACGACCGCACCTCCGGCGATCAACGCCTTGCCGCGAGTGGTGAGTGCCACGGTGGGGGAACCTCCTGGGTACCGGTTGGTTTCGGTTCGGATGAGCCCTGATCGAGGGCCTTCATGTGGATGGGTCCCGATCAGGGACCCGCGTCGATGCTACCGGCGGTTCGGGGACGCCTCAAACACCCGGGCCCACTTCGACATGAACGTCACATCTCCTCGAGCCGACGGATCCGCTCGGCGAGCGGGGGGTGGGTGGAGAACAGCCGCTCCATCGTGGAGTTCTTCTCCCCCGGGATGCGAGAGGGCTGGTTGAGCCACAGATGGGCGGTGGCGTTGTTGGCCGAACGCATCGCAGTGGGCGCGGACTCGAGCTTGTGCAGCGCCGAGAGCAACCCCGGCGGATAGCGTGTGAGCAAGGCGCCCTGAGCGTCGGCGAGGAACTCGCGGTTGCGCGAGACCGACAGCTTGATCACCTGGCCGGCCAGCGGCGCGATCGCCATCAGCGCGAACCCCACCGCGAACATGATCAGGCCGAACCCGCCGCCGTTCGAATCGTTGCCGCGGCGTCCGCCGATCCCGCCCCACCACCACGTGCGCATGAAGAACTCCGACAGCAGCACCGCGGCGCCCACCAGGGTGGCGACGATGGTGCCCAGCAGGATGTCTCGGTCGACGACATGGGACATCTCGTGGGCGATCACGCCCTCGAGCTCCACCCGGTTCATGATGGCCAGCAGCCCTTCGGTCACGGCGATCGACGAGTGCTCGGGGTCTCGCCCCGTGGCGTACGCGTTCGGCGCCTGCTCGGGCACTACGTAGACCTTCGGCTTCGGCACCCCCGCGGCGATCGCGAGGCCCTCGACGATGTTGTGCAGGCGCGGTTGTTGGTCGGGCGTCACCAGTTGGGCGCGCGTGGAGGCGAGCACCACCTTGTCGCCCGAGAAGTAGGACCAGGTGGCCAGGAGGAAGGCCACCACCAGGGCGATCACCAAGCCGAGCGGACCCGTGCCGAAGAGGTAGCCGATCGCGAGGCCGATCAGGCCCAGGAAGAGGAAGGCCCCGATGACGAGCAGGACCGACTTGCGCTTGTTCGACGCGATCTCTTCGTACATCTAGGTGCCCGGGGTGAGATCCACCCGTACCGGCCCTCGTTCCGGATCGTCGATGTCGAAGAAGTCGCGGGTGGTGAACCCGAACGCTTTGGCCACCAGGTTGGACGGGAACGATCCCACCAGCGTGTTCAGCTTCATCACCTGGTCGTTGTAGAACTGCCGTGCGTAGGCGATCTTCGACTCCGTGCCCGTCAGCTCTTCCTGGAGCGCGAGGAAGTTCTGGTTCGCCTTCAGCTCCGGGTAGTTCTCCGCGACCGCGAACAACTGTCGCAGGCCGCCGGTGATCGCGTTCTCCGCCTGCGCCTGCTGATCGACGCCCTCAGCAGCCATGGCGCCCGCCCGGGCCTCGGTGACGTGTTCGAAGACCTCGCGTTCGTGGCTCGCGTAGCCCTTCACGGTCTCGACGAGGTTGGGGATCAGGTCGTAGCGGCGGCGGAGCTGGACGTCGATCTGCGACCAGCCGTTGTCGACCCGTGTGCGGAGGGCCACCAGGCGGTTGAACAGGTAGATGCCTGCGAGGAGCAGGACGGCGAGCAGCCCGACCACGATCCAGAGCACCGGTGACATCCACCTATCGTATCGACGGTGGCGCCCCGGTGGCCGCTCGTTCGTAGATCGCCTCCAGCCGTGCGGTGACCACCGACCAGTCGTAGGTCGCCGCGCGTGCCCGGCCCGCCGCCGACAGCCGTTCGGCGAGTGCCACGTCATCGAGGATCCGCGCAGCCGCCGCCGCGAGCGCCCCCGCGTCGTTGGGCGGAACCAGCAGCCCGTCCATCCCGCCTCGGATCACTTCCCGATAGCCGGCGATGTCGCTGGCGACCACCGGCAGCCCGGCAGCCAGCGCCTCGACGAGCACGACGCCGAAGCTCTCGCCTCCCACGGACGGCCCCAGGTAGAGGTCGCACGCGGCGTGGAACGGGGGCAGCTCGGTGTTGGGCACCGGCCCGAGCATCGTGACGCGCGAGCGGACGGATGGCGCGAGACGGTCGAGTGCCGAACGGTCGGGACCATCCCCCGCCGCGATCAATCGCAGGTCGGGACGCTCGGCGGCGAGCCTCGAGAACGCTTCGACGGCGGTGGGGAACCCCTTCCGCTCGTCGAGACGCCCCACGAACAGGAGCTTCGTGCCCGCTCCGAGATCGGCGGGCTCCGCGTCGGCGAACCGGGACACGTTCACGCCGTTGGGCACGATCTCGAACGCGCCGCCGATGCGCGAGCCGGCGAACGCCGCGGCGGCCTCCGACACGGCGACCCGGATCGCGATGCGACGCGCGATCCGGCGGAGCACGGGCGCGGTCAGGTCGTAGAGACGAGACCGGGTGGCGCCCGAGTGGAAGGTCGCCACCACCGGAACCGAGGCGCCGAGCGTGGCCCACATCGAGGTGCTCGGGGTGAGCGGCTCGTGAGCGTGGACCACGTCGGGTTCGAAGCGCCGCAACGATGCTCGGATGCGACCCGTGGACCAGGGCCGAGGGTCGATCGGGGCGTTCGAGGCGTTGTACGGGATGTCGACGGGGCGGCCCACGGGGCTCACCCACGGCTGGGCGGCTCCATCGCGAACCGGGGCGATCACGGTGACGGCATGGTCACGAGCCAGGAGCGACTCGGCCAGCTCCCGGATGTGGGTCTGGACGCCTCCTGGGTCGTCCCACGCATACGGGCAGATCAACGCGACACGCATCAGCGGCGGACTACCCCGGCCATCCGGGCTGGAACACGTGCCAGTCCGATGGCGCCGCCGAGATCAACCGCTCGAACTCCGCGGCGAGGGCCTCGGTGAGCGCGACGACATCCTTGCGACGGCTCCCGCTCGGCTCCACCGTCACGGGCGGGCGGAAGACCAGCCGCCACCCCTCGGGCGTCTGGTAGGCCGCCGACGGCACCATCGGCGCTCCGGTGGAGATCGACAACAGCGCGGGACCGGCGGGCAGCTTCCGTCCACGTCCGAACATCGTGACCTCGACCCCGCGGCCGGTGAGGTCCCGGTCCGAGACCAGCGAGACCACGCGGTTGTTCGCCAGCGCCGTCGCCAGCTGACGCCCCACGGCGTCGCCGGACAGACCCAGGATGTCCATCCCCAGCCGGGCGCGGTGGTCGACGAACAGTTCGAACAGACGCCGGGGTTCGAGCTGTTCGGCTACCGACACGCACCGATGGCCCTCGGCCCAGAGCCATCGCCCCGCTGCATCCCAGTCCCCGACGTGCGGCATGGCGATGATCACGCCGGTCCCGGCCTCGAGCGGATCGAACATGTGGTGGGCATCCACGGTGGTGAACCGCTCGATCATCGACTCGTCCGTCGCCCCCACGACGTGGAACGAGTCGAACCAGTAGCGCGCGTAGAGCACGAACGCCTGGCGAGTGGATGCGCGCACCAGGGGGTCGCCCGGGGGCCGGCCCAGCACCTGGGCCTGGTTGAAGGCGACGGTGCGGCGCACGCCGGGCATCAGATCGTGGGCCAACAGGCCACCGAAACGGAACACACGCCGGCCGAGCCGCTCGGGGAGCGTCCGGCCCAGCCACGCGACCGCCCGGTATACCTGGAAGATCAGCGTCTGCTTCGGGGTCTCTCCAGGCTCCCTCATGCGCGCTCCTCCCGGGCCACCTGCGAGGTTCGTACCACGACGGCCAGCACCGACATCGCGGCAGCGACCCAGAGGGTCCAGGTCAGCCATCCGAACGCGAGCCCGGCGCACACGAGCGCGTAGCGCATGCCTCTGGTGATGTGCGACTCCTCGACGCTGTAGGACAGCGACGCCCCGCGCGCACGGACGTACGCCGACAGGAAGCTGGCGCACAGGGCCACCAACGCGGCCACCGCCGTGGTCGGCGTGGCGCTGCGTGCAACCCACGCGATCGTCCCCAGGATCACACCGTCCCACGCACGGTCGAGCAGCTCGTCGAGCATGCGGTCGGTGGGTCCCCCGGCGCCGTGGTTCGCGCGATGCCCTCCCATCAGGAGCAGGACGGACGCGGCGGCGGCGAAGACGGCGGCGACCTCGGGTTCCCGGGCCACCACGAACCACCCCGCCGCCACCACGACGAGCGCCCCCGCGACCAGCGTGCTCCGCGTGAGGGCCGTCCCGGGTGGCTGGCGTTCGAATCGAAGCATGAGGGTCCGCCGGAGCGTAGCAACTTGAGTAGGATGCCCCCTACCTCTCGGGCGAAGGAGTTGCGTTGAAGACCTACGACGCCAAGGACATCCGCAACGTCCTGCTGGTCGGCCACGGAGGGTCGGGCAAGACGACCCTGCTCGAGGCCATGCTCTTCACCGCTGGCGCGATCACGCGCATGGGCACGGTCGAGGACGGCAACACCGTCTCCGATCACGATCCGGATGAGCAACGCAAGGGCATCTCGGTCTCGCTGGCGATGGCGCCGGTGGAGTGGAACGGGGTCAAGATCAACGTCCTCGACGCGCCCGGCTATGCCGACTTCATCGGCGACGTGCGTTCGGCGATCCGAGCGGTGGACGCCGTGATCGTCGTGGTCTCGGCCGTGGACGGCGTCGAGGTTCAGACCGAAGCCGCGTGGGAACTCGCGGTCGAGGAAGGCCTGCCGCGCGCGATCTTCGTGAACAAGCTCGACCGCGAACGCGCCGATTTCCAGGCGACGCTCGACCAACTCGTGTCCTCGTTCGGCAACCAGGTGGCGCCCTTCGAACTCCCGATCGGTCAGGAGCACGAGTTCAAGGGCGTCGCGGATCTGCTGCACGAGAAGGCCGACCTGTACCCGAGCGGTCCGAGGGCCGAGGAGTCGGATTGGCCCGATGACCTGCACGCCATGGCCGACCCCGCCCGCGAGAAGCTGATCGAAGCGGTCGCGGAATCCGATGACGCGTTGATCGAGGA
>JBKPMF010000195.1:0-5478 GCA_046732015.1 Actinomycetota bacterium | reverse complement strand
GCTGCGGCCCGTTCCGGTTCTTCTGGAAGATCGTGTTGCCGCTGTCGAGGCCCGTTCTGGCGACGGTCTCGGTTCTCGTCATCGTCGCCAGCTGGAACGCCTTCCTCCTCCCTTTGATCGTGCTCAACAACCCCGATCTGTGGACCCTGCCCCTCGGCGTGACCAACTTCTCCACCCAGCACTCGACCGACACCGCCAAAGTGCTCGCCTTCACGTCGTTGTCCATGGTGCCGGCGCTCGTGTTCTACGTGGTCGCCGAGCGCCAGATCGTCGGCGGGCTGGCCTCGGGCGCGGTCAAGGGTTGAGCCGACCGCCGAACCATCGCCACTACCGTTGCGGTCGATGCGCGAGCAGATCCACGAGGCGGTGCAACGCGCGCTCACGCCCGACGAGCGGGCGCTGGAGAAGATCCGCGGCCAGGGCAAGCTCACCGCCCGGGAGCGCATCGACCTGCTCCTCGACGAGGGCTCGTTCGTCGAAGATGCGGTGCTCGCCAACGCGATGGCCACCGGTCTTCCGGCCGACGGGGTGGTGACCGGACGGGGCACGATCGATGGCACACCGGCCGTGGTCGTCGCCAACGACCCGATGGTGAAGGCCGGGTCGTGGGGCGCGCGCACGGTCGAGAAGATGGTCCGGGCGACGGAGTCCGCGCTCGCCGAGCAGGTCCCGATCGTGTGGCTGGTCGACTCCGCCGGGGCCCGGCTCACCGACCAGGTCCAGCTCTTCCCGGGCCGCCGGGGCGCCGGCCGGATCTTCTACAACCAGGTGCGGCTGTCCGGGCAGGTCCCGCAGGTCTGCTGCCTGTTCGGCCCGTCGGCGGCCGGCGGGGCCTACGTCCCATCGTTCTGCGACGTGGTGTTCATGGTCGACGGCAACGCCTCGATGTACCTCGGATCGCCGCGCATGGCCGAGATGGTCGTCGGTGAGATCACCACACTGGAGGAGATGGGCGGCGCGCGGATGCACGTCTCGCAGTCCGGATGCGCGGACAACCTCGCCACCGACGACCACGACGCGATCGACCAGGCGCGGGCGTACCTGACCTACTTCCCGCGCTCGTGGCGGCACGACCCGCCGGTGTACGAGAGCGAGCCGGCCGAGGTCGAGCTGTCCGACGACGTCGTGCCGGCCGACGAGCGGGTGCCCTTCGACATGCACACCGTCATCGACGGGATCGTCGACCGGCACAGCTTCTTCGAGATCAAGCCGCTCTACGCCCGGGAGCTGATCGTCGGGCTGGGCCGGCTCGACGGCCACCCGGTCGGCGTCCTCGGCAACAACTCGGCCCACCTGGCCGGCACGCTGTTCGTCGACTCGGCGGACAAGGCCGCGCGGTTCATCTGGTGCTGCGACGCGTTCAACATCCCGCTCGTCTTCCTCGCCGACGTGCCCGGGTTCATGATCGGCTCGGCGGTCGAGCGCCAGGGGATCATCCGTCACGGGGCCAAGATGGTCACCGCGGTCAGCGAGGCGACGGTGCCGAAGTTCTCGGTGATCGTGCGCAAGGCGTACGGCGCCGGCCTGTACGCGATGTCCGGCCCGGCGTTCGAGCCGGACGCCACGATCGCCCTGCCCACCGCGCGCATCGCGGTGATGGGGCCCGAGGCGGCGATCAACGCCGTGTACGCGAACAAGATCGCCGCCATCGACGACCCGGACGAGCGCCAGCAGTTCGTCGCCGAGCAGCGGGCGATCTACGAGACCGACGTCGATCTGCTGCGACTGGCCTCCGAGTTGGTGATCGACGCCGTCGTCGAACCGTCCCAGCTGCGGGCCGAGTTGGTCCGCCGCCTCGGGCTGGCCCGGGGCAAACGACGTGAGTTCGCCGACCGCCGGCATGGAATCCCCCCCGTATGAGCCACACCCGAGTGTTTCGCGCCACCGGAGTGTTTGCTGCTGGTACGTATCGGCGCGAAACACTCGGACGGCGGGAAACACTCGGGTGAAGCAGGTCAGGATCCGCGACGTGACGGCGCGGGACGGGCTGCAGGGCGAGCGACCCATCGCCGTCGCCGACCGGGTGCAGCTCGTTCGGCGGCTGTTCGGCGCCGGCTTCCGCGACGTCGAGGTGGCCTCGTTCGTGTCGCCGAAGGCCGTCCCGGCGATGGCCGGCGGGGCCGAGGTGGTCGCCGGCATCCAGGGCGAGTTGACCGACGCCGCCACGGCGTGGGCGCTCGTGCCCAACGTCAAGGGCACTGAGCTGGCGACCGCGGCGGGCGTTGATCACCTCACGATCACCGTGTCCGCGTCGGCGGCCTACAGCGAGAAGAACGTCCACATGACGATCGAGGAGGCTCGCTCGCAGGTGGAGGCGATCCGGGCTGCCGCACCCACCGCGGTGCTGGACGAGGTGATCTCGTGCGCGTTCGGCTCGCCGTTCGCCGGTGAGGAGATCACGCCCGACGACGTGGCCGACCTCGTGGACCACGCCCTGGCCTCGGGCGTCGATCAGGTGACGCTGGCCGATACCACCGGCATCGGCACCCCGAGCCGCATCGAGGCGGTGCTCGACCGCGTCGGCATCGACGTCGGACTCCACCTCCACGACACACGCGGCACGGCGCTGCTGAACGCGTGGGCCGCGATCCAGCTCGGCGTCACCCGCTTCGACACCGCGCTGGCCGGGCTCGGCGGCTCGCCGTTCGCCCCCGACGCCGGCGGCAACCTGCCGACCGAGGACCTCACCCGACTCCTCGACGCCGAAGACGTGGAGCACGGAGTCGACATCGACGCCGTCCTCGACGCCTGCGACTTCGTCCGCGCTGTCCTCAGCCCTTCGTCGCCCCGAGCGTGAGCCCGCGCACGAACTGGCGCTGGAGCACCAGGAACACGACGATCGTCGGGATGGCGATGATCACCGATCCCGCAGACAGCAGGTTGTAGTCCGTGAAGAACTCGCCCCGGAGGTTGTTCAGCGCGCTCGTGATCGGGAACTTGTCGCCGGTCTGCAGCAGCGCCGTCGCCAGCAGGAACTCGTTGTAGATGAACACCACCTCGAGCGCGGCGAGGGCCCCGAGCGCGGGCCGGCACAGCGGCAGGGTGACGCTCCAGAACTGGCGGAACACGCTGGCCCCGTCGACCTGGGCGGCTTCGTACAGCTCCCGCGGCAGCGTCTTCATGTAGTTGCTCAGGACGAAGGCGCAAAAGCCGATCTGGAAGGCCATGTTGGCGAGGATCAGCCCCGGGAAGCTGTCGAGCAGGGTCCCAGAGTCGCTGATGAACGACGGAACCGAGATCTGACGGAACATGCGGTAGAGCGGGATCACCAACGACTGCGGCGGGAGCAGGTTGGCGGCGGTGAAGAACCCGAGCATCAGCAGGTTGAAGCGGAAGGAGAACCGCGACACGACGAATGCCACGCCCGATGCCAGGGCGAGCGTGAACACCACGGTGGGAACCGTGATGATCAGCGAATTGATGAAGTGCTTGGCCATCTCGCCGCGCCGCCACGCGTTGACGTAGTTGTGGAGCGTGAAGCCACCAAGCGACGCGTACCCGTGCGCCTGCGTGTAGGCGTAGTCGCGGAAGGACGCGAAGATGGCCCACAAGATCGGGAACAGCCAGCCGACGGCGACGATGATCAGGAACACCTGGAGCACGATGCGCTTGCGCCGGCGTTTGCTCCTGCCGACCGTCACCGGACGCGCCGACGCCCGGGTGTCCTTGAACGGCACGGTCGCGGTCGCGGTGACCGTCATCGCGAACGCTGGTCCCCGCGGAACACCGCGATCAGGTAGATGGTGATGAACACCGACGAGATCACCAGCATGATCGTCGCCAGCGCCGAGCCGAAGCCGATGCGGCTGGCCTCACCGATGATGTTGCTGAGGACGAGGGCCGAGATCAGTTCGAGCCCGTTGCGGCCTCGGTTGATCACCCACACGAGGTCGAACGCCCGCAGCGACTCGATGACGGTGATGACGAGGATGACGATGTTCACCGGGCGCATCACCGGGAAGATCACCCTGAAGAAGGTCTTCACCTCGTTGGCCCCGTCGATCGCGGCCGCCTCCCGCAGCGTGGGGTCGACGCTCTTCAAACCGGCCAGATAGAGCAGCATGATGTAGCCGATGTGCCGCCAGCTGGCCGCCACCAGCACGGCCCACAGGTTGATCTTGGGATCGCCGAGCCAGTCGGTCTTGCGGTGGAGCACCTCGTTCAACAGGCCCTGATCCCGCGAGTAGATCAGCTGCCAGATGAATCCCGTGAGGGCCAGGGAGATGACCACCGGCAGGTAGAACGCGGTCTGGTAGAAGCGACTGCCGCGCAGCTCGCGGTCCAGCAGCACGGCGAAGAACATGCCGAGCGGCGTGGCGATCAGGAAGAAGACGGCGAACCAGATGAGATTGTGGCGGATCGCCGGATCGAACGGTGGATAGATGTTGACGATGTCGTGGTAGTTCTTCGTCCCGATCCACTGGATGTCCGAGAATCCGCCGTAGCCGTCCCAGCGGGTGAACGACAGGACCACCGACGCCAGCGCCGGCAGCCACACGAGGGCGAGGACGAGGAGCGTCGGGATCGCGACCATCAGCCAGACCGTCAAGCGGTCACGGCCGGAGAGTTTGCCGAAACCGCGCCGACTCATGGCTTCATGCTCCCACCCTGGTGATCGACGCTCAGTCGGTGAAGATGGACTTCTTCTGCTCCTCGATGCTCTTGGTCAGCCCGTCGATGTCGTCCGGGTTCTTGATGAACTGCTGGAGCGACGGGATCATCACGGTCGAGGCGAAGTCGGGACGGGTGTCGCGGTCGAGGAACTGGGCGATCGAGTCGGCCGAGCTGACCAACTCCACGGCCCGCTTGTTGAGGTCGGACAGGATGGTCGTGTCCGATCCTGAGTTGGCGGCAACCTCGCCCTGGGCGGGCGTCCCGTTGACGATCGTCCCGGCGTCGGCCGACCCCATCCAGGTCAGCAGCGCCTTCGCCCCGTCCTCGTTCTTCGGATGGGGGGCCATCATGTATCCGTCGATCGGGGCGTCGATCGAACCGGCGCCGACGTTGGAGTCGATCTCCGGATAGTTGAAGAAGTCGAGATCGGGGAGGTCGGCTTTGGAGAACTGCTGTGAGACGAACAGACCGCGGAGGTACATCCCGGCCTGTTTGCCGGCCAGAGCCTGGCCGGCCTCCTGCCAGGTGCGGCCCAGGCTGTCCTCCTGGTGGTAGGGGAGCAGTCCCTTCCACGTGTCGAACACCTTCTTGACCTGGTCGGACTCCCACGATTCGTCGCCGGCCATCAAGCTGATGTGGAAGTCGTAGCCGTTGATCCGCATGTTCAGGATGTCGAACGTGCCCATCGCCGGCCAGCCGTCCTTGTCGGCGAACGCGAACGGCACGAGCCCGTCGCCCTGCATCTTCTTGGCCAGCGCGGTGAGGTCGTCATAGGTCTTGGGGATCTCGTAGCCGCCCTTGTCGAAGACCGACTTCCGGTAGAAGATCGCCCACGGGTAGTACTGCTGGGGCACGAAGTACTGC
>JBKPMF010000194.1:0-8078 GCA_046732015.1 Actinomycetota bacterium | reverse complement strand
GCGAGAACACGAAGCACCCGTCCGGCTGCGGGGCGTGGCACGCCGCCCAGCTCGAGAAGATGTTCCAGGGGTACGGGCCGGAGACGATCGCAGCCTTCATCGCCGAGCCCGTCGGAGGGGCCACGCTCGGTGCGGCGGTGCCCACCGACGACTACTGGCCGTCGATCGTGGAGGTCTGTCGCCGCCACGGGGTCCTCGTGATCGCCGACGAGGTCATGACCGGGTTCGGCCGAACGGGCCGGTGGTTCGGCGTCGACCATTGGCAGGTGCGGCCGGACATCATGACGGCGGGCAAGGGCACCACCGGTGGGTACGTGCCGTTCGGCTACGCGGCGGCCAGTTCGGCGGTCTACGACGCGGTGGCGACCACCGGGTTCGTCCACGGGTTCACGTGGTCGCACAACGCGCTCGGAGCTGCGGCAGGACGGGCGGTGCTCCAGCTCCTCCATGAGGAGGATCTGGTGGCGCGCAGCGCAGCGCTGGGCGACCGGATCCGTGACGAACTGCGGGCCGAGCTCGCCGACTGCCCGATCGTGGGGGACATCCGAGGCCTGGGCACGATGATCGGGATCGAACTCGTCCGCGATGCCGCGACGAAGGAGCCGTTCGCACGGACGGCACGCGTCACCGAGCGGGCCGTGGCCCACGCGCGCGATCACGAGCTGCTCGTCTACTCCTCGACCGGGCACGTCGACGGGGTCGACGGTGACCTCATCGTGCTGGGGCCGCCCTTCGTGCTCACCGACGACGACGAGCCGATCCTCGTCGAACGGACCGCCGCCGCGATACGTTCGGTCGCGTGAGCGGCACCGCTGGACTGGTCGTGGCCCCTGCAGCACGGCTGTACGACCACGGACCCGCGCATCCCCTCCGTCCCGAACGCGTGCTGCTCACCTGGGACCTGCTGGAGGCCTACGGCGTGACCTCCGCCGACGGAGTGGCGCGCCTCGATGCTGAGCCGGCCTCCGATACCGTCCTCCTGTTGGTGCACACGCCGGAGTTCCTCGAGGCCACGCGGCGCGCCGGCGACGGTGAGGACGGGCCGTGGGGCCGCTTCGGCTACGGTCCCGGCGACAACCCCATCTTCGACCGGATGCACGAAGCGGGAGCGATCGTGGTGGGCGCCACCCTCGCCGCGGCCGCCGCGGTCCTGGCCGGTGACGCCGCGCATGCGTTCAACGCCGCGGGAGGACTGCATCATGCGATGCCGTCCCGGGCGTCGGGCTTCTGCGTCTACGACGACCCCGCCGTGGCCATCGCATGGATGCTGACCCAAGGGGTCGAGCGGGTCGCCTACGTCGACGTCGACGTGCACCACGGCGACGGGCCGCAGGCGATCTTCTACGACGACCCCCGCGTCCTGACCATCTCGATCCACGAATTCGCGCCCGAACTCGGGTTCTTCCCCGGGACGGGCTCGCCCGACGAACAGGGTGGTCCCGACGCCCCGGGGTCAGCCATCAACGTGCCGTTGGCGCCCGGCACGGACGATGCCGGTTGGCTGGCGGCCTTCCGCGACACGGTCCCCGCCGCCGTTCGCGACTTCGGCCCCGATGTGCTCGTGACCCAGTTGGGGTGTGACACGCATGCGTCCGACCCGCTCGCGCATCTTCGGCTCACCACCGACACGTATCGTCGCGCCGCAGGGATCCTCCACGAGCTCGCGCATGAAGCGGCCGGCGGCCGATGGGTGGCGACCGGCGGCGGGGGCTACCAGTGGGCGCGCGTCGTGCCCCGCGCATGGACGATCGCGTTCGCCGAGATGGCCGAGGTCGAGGTCGCCGACCCCTTGCCGGCGTCCTGGGTGGCACAGGCGACGGCGTTGTCGGGCGGATCGGTCCCAGCGACCCTGTCCGATCCCGCAGGAGGGCTCCTGTGACCGCTCGCACCAAGCTCGTCTGCACCCTGGGTCCGGCCACCAACACGCCGGCGTTCGTGCGCGGCCTGGTGGCGGCCGGCACCTCGATCTTCCGCATCAACTTCTCCCATGGGTCGCCCGATGATCACGCCCGCGCGGTGTCCCTCGTGCGCGGGGCCGAGGCCGAGGCTGACCGGGCGCTCGCGGTCCTCGCCGACCTTCCAGGCGCCAAGGTGCGACTGGGGTCGATGGATCCCGAGGCGTTCCGGTTCGCTCCGGGCCAGCCCTTCGCCCTGCGACCGGACGGATCCGGTGACGAGGCGGGCACGTCGACGACGTACCCGGGGCTCGCCGAGGACCTGCGTCCCGGTGACCGCGTCCTGCTGGCCGACGGGGCGGTGGAGCTGACGGTGATGTCCGTCCTGGGGTCTGTGGTGCACACCGAGTGCGTGCGAGGCGGCACCGTCCGGTCCGGCCAGGGCGTCAACGTGCCGGCCGAGCGCCTCGGGCTCCCGGCGATCACGGAGCGTGACCGCGAGGGCCTCGCTCGCGCCCTCGACCTGGGCGTCGACGTGATCGCGCAGTCGTTCGTGCGCGGTCCCGAAGACATCGAGCAGATGCGGGCGCTGATGGGGGAGCGGGTCGTGCCCATCGTGGCGAAGATCGAGACGAAGCCGGCGATCGAGCACATCGAGGGCATCCTCGACGTCACGGACGCCCTGATGGTGGCGCGCGGCGACCTCGGGGTGGAGCTGCCGATGGAGCAGATCCCGTTGCTGCAGAAGGACCTGCTGCGGGCGGCGCGGATCGCGGGCCGGCCGGTGATCGTGGCCACCCAGATGCTGGAGTCGATGATCCGCGCGGCCCGGCCCACACGCGCCGAAGCGACCGATGTCGCCAACGCGGTGCTGGATGGCGCCGACGGGATCATGCTCTCGGGCGAGACCGCGATCGGCGAGTATCCCTTCGAAGCCGCCGCCGCGGCCACGAGGATCGCCGAGGCGGTCGAGGCGCGTGCGTCGGAGTTCCGCTCGGGGGAGCCGCCTTGCCGACACACCGGTGAAGCAGCCGCCGTCGCCCATGCGGTCGCCGACGTCGCCTCGAGCGAAGCCGAGATCGTCGCGATCACCTGCTACACCGAGACGGGTCGCACCGCTCGACTGCTGTCCGCCGAACGGCCGTCGTGCCCGATCTACGCGTTCATCCCCGAGGCGAGTGTGCGCCGGGTCAGCACCCTGCACTGGGGTGTCACCCCCTTGGTCGCGGAACGACCGGCCGACACCGACGAGATGATCGAGACGATGGACCGTGGCCTGCTGCAGCACGACCTCGCGCGGGCCGGGCAGTCCGTGGTGATGGCGGCGGCATCTCCCGCCGGTCGCACCACGACGAATATGCTGAAGGTCCACCAGGTGGGCTCGCCGATCCGATGAGGCCGATCCGATGAGTCCCAGGCCAGGAGGTCACACGATGGGCAGGACCCCCGCAGATTTCCCAGGACGCCCGGGCAAGGACGTCGTTCCCACGAAGCGCGAGCACATGGACCTGGACGAGAAGGCCACCCGGCATCGCGATATGGAAGCGGCGCATCCCCACGGTCTCCCCTGGTACAAGCGACTCTTCCGACGCAGCAAACAGGGTTAGGTGGGCTCTCCCAGGTCGCTCGAGAGTGCCTCGACCGCCGCGGCCTCCAACCACGTTAGGTAGCCGTAGAGGTCGAAGGCTCCGGCCGCCTCATCGCTGCCGGCGAAGTCGGCCTCGGTGCTGTCTTCCGTGACATCGAGCCGGGTTCCCAACACCAGGCGCAGCGCGTTGAGCGACCGGAGCCACGCCAGCAGTTCGGCCTCGGTGAGGACCTCCGCCTGCGCCGTTCGTTCCACGACGTCCAGCGCTTCGAGCCGGCCGGCGAGCAGCGAACCCGCGTGCGTGCGCTCGAACTCGAGGTTTCGGAAGATGTCGTCGGGATGCGCGGCCGGGAACAAGCGGGCCACCGCCGGATCGCTGCTGGCGCTTTCGTTCACCAGGATCTGGCGGAGCTGAGCCGTGAACGCCACCATGGCGTCGCGGTCCTTGGCACCAAGACGCAGCGCGAACCGTCCCTCGCCCTCTCGCGTGATCGGGCCTGGCAGGCTCATCGGTCCTGCTGCATCGTGGCCCACAAGCCGTAGGCGTGGAGCCTGGCCACGTCGCGTTCGGCCTCGTCGCGCGACCCGTTCGCCACGACGGCCTTGCCTTTGACGTGGACGTCCATCATCAACTTCTCGGCCTTGGCCCGCGGATAGCCGAAGAGCTTCTGGAACACCCACGTCACGTAGACCATCAGGTTGATCGGATCGTTCCAGACGATCACCACCCACGGCACGTCGGGCTCGATCGCCTCGTCGGAACGGGGGCGCTCGACCTCGACCGGAGCGGTCTGCGCGGTGCTCATGGCTTCGTGCTCGCCGTCCCGCCTCGACGGGCCCGGCGAACCCCCCAACGGTACAGCGGCGGGGTGAGGACGCGGAAGGCCTGCAGAGGGCTCACCCACCGGGGAACGCTCAGCTCGGGCGCGATCTCGTCGCGAACCACCGTCACGATGGCCTCGGCCACCCGCTCGACCCGCATCACCATCCACGACGGCAAGCCGTCCTGCGGGAAGCCCTCCGTGTCGATGAAGCCGGGATTGACCGCGGTGACATGCACGCCGCGGCCCTCGGCGTCGTAGTTCGTGGATTCGCTGAACGCCACGACCGCGTGCTTGGTGGCCGAGTACACGCCGGTGCCGGGTGCCGCGAACCTCCCTGCCAGCGAGGCGACGTTGACGATGTGGCCGTGACCATCGCGCAGCATCTGCGGCAGGAACGCCCGCGTGCCGTAGAGGACGCCCAACAGGTTCACGTCGACCACCTTGCGGATCTGCTCGTAGGACAGATCCTGGATCGGTCCGCCTCCACGGACGCCGGCGTTGTTGATCAACACGTCGGCCGGGCGCTGGTAGACCTCGCGGATCAGATCCGGGAGGCCGTCCACCTCTCGCGGGTCCGTGACGTCGACCTTCAGGGCGAGCGCCGAGCCACCCGCCCGTTCGATCCGGTCAGCCAGGGACTCCAGTCGATCGAGGCGACGAGCTGCCAGCACCACGGTGGCTCCCCGCTGGGCGAACGCCACCGCGGTGGCCTCGCCGATGCCGGCCGAGGCGCCGGTGACGACCACGATCGCCTGCTTCAGTTCCACGGGGTCCTCATCGTGTGGGCTCCTCTACGCTGGACCCATGGACGTTATCGAAGCACACGTCCGGCGACTGCCACCCCTGGACGATCGGTGGTGGCCGCGGGCGCACGACCCGGTTGCACTCGCCGAAGCCTTGCTGGAGGGCGGCGTGGCGGGCACCGCCACCCATCCCCTGGACAACGTCCGCGGCAACGCGCTCATGCTGCTGGAGGGCGACCCCGACAAGCTGTTCGGGTTCGACGTGGGTCTTCCGGCGGGGCTGGATCTCGACGACGTCCTGGCGATCGTGGAGATCGGGGCCGGAGCGCCCATCGACCGGGACGCGCGATACGGGCCGGTCGACATCCGCCCCGAACCGATCCTGGCGGCATGTGCTGCGATGGGCGATCGCCTCGCGGAGGCGTGCCGACGAGGGGAGACCGTGGTCGTGGCCACCGGTCACCCGGTGGGGCTCGCGCTCTTCTACCACGCGATCGATGGTCTCCTCACCGATCGAGGCGCCAGCGTGATCACGCCCGCCGACGGAGCCCGATGGCGGGATCCGTTCCTGCACCACGATTGGACGATCGAGCACTGGAACGGGGTGGGCATGCTCACCGACGGCCACGAACCACGCCACACCCACTGGCCCGACGCCATGCGCCTGATGCTCGCTGAGGCCAGCCCCGACCTCGTCATCGCCGACCACGGCTTCGCGGGCGCCGCCATCGCCGCCGGTGTCGAAACGGTGAGCATCGCCGACGTCAACGACCCAGCCCTCCTGGTAGCCCAAGCCAAGGGGCTCACCGAGACGGTCCTCGTCATGGACGACCACGTCGACCCAGCGGCGTACTGGCCCTGCTTCCAAGCCATGGCAGCCCGCTTCGGCTGAGCGAGGGTCTTGGAGTCTGAAGTGCCCCGGGGGCAGCGAACAGGGCGTTCCGTTTCCCTGGGCGCTGTGCCCCGGGGTCCACAAGGGCAGCCACCACAAGGGCCCGAACGGGGGCTATCCAGGCACGGCCCTGAGCCCCTACAATCGCGCCCATCGTGAGGAGAGAACCCTTCACCGAGGCTCGATTGTTGACCGTGAACGAGGTCGCAGACCTCTTGCGTGTATCCAGGATGACCGTCTACCGACTGATCAAGAACGGAGAGATGCCCGCCTTGCGGGTGGGCAGGAGCTACCGGCTCCGCGAGGAAGACGTCCATACCTATCTGAGGGAGCGCTACACCGAGGCCGGCTGATGCCGCGCCAGCCCGCCACTTCCTGACGCACACGTCGCGACCGAACCTCCGTGGATGACGGAGGGAGCGTTGTGAACGAGCACGACCGGCTCGTCGATCGAGCCGCCCGGGACGCGCGCACCGTCGTGTTCATCGGCGGCCTCGACGCGGGCAAGAGCACCTTGGCTCGTGCCACCGCCGCCTATGCGCTCCGGCGAGGTCGCACCGTGGCCTACCTCGACGCCGACGTGGCCCAGAAGACCGTCGGACCCCCGGCCACCGTTGGCCTCAAGCACATCCGTGAGCCGGACGACCTCACCCGGGACCGGCTCTCACACGCCGATGCGCTCGGGTTCGTGGGGTCGACGACGCCCCAGGACCACCTGCTGCCGTTGGTGGGAGCGCTCGCCCGGCTCCGCGACCGCGCACGCGAGGAGGGGAGCGATCTGGTGGTCGTCGACACCAGCGGCATGGTGAGCGGCATCTGGGGCCAGCTGGTGAAGTACTACAAGATCGACCTGCTCGAACCCGATCTCGTCGTGGGTCTGCAGCGCGGCGGCGAACTCGACCCCATCCTCGGGGTGATCGAGCGGTTCTTCGGGGTCGACGTGGTCTCGTTGCCCATCCATCCTGGGGTGGTCCCCACCAGCGTCGAGCAGCGCTCGGAACAGCGAGAACGGGCGATGGCCTCCTACTTCGAGGGCGATCTGCAGCGGTTCCGCGTCAAACCCACGGTGTTCATGCCCACGCTGCCCGAACTCTTCGACCTGCGCGAACTCGACCGCCTGTTGGTGGGGCTCTCCGACGGCCAGGGAGGGTTCACCGGGCTCGGCTACCTCGAGTTCGTCGGCGAGGACGGCGGCCTCCGCCTGATCTCCCCGGTGGCAGCGCCGCCGAAAGCGCTTAGACTAGGCTCCGTCCGTCTGGAGGCGAGCTTCCGCGTGAAGCGGATCGATCTCCGGAACCTCTTCGGAACCGAATGAACGAAAGGGCTTGACGTTTGGGGTCTTTGGTCAAGAAGCGCCGCAAGAAGATGCGCAAGAAGAAGCACAAGAAGCTCCTGAAGCGCACGCGGCACCAGCGCATGAAGCTGGGCAAGTAGCGCCGGACCCCTCCGTGCGGCCCGTCCGGATCCTGGCCTGGTCCCCGATCGCTCGGTTGATCGCCGGCTTCGTGGTGACCTCGCTCGCCTTGACGGCGTGCGGCGATCGCGCCGCCGACGTGCAGCGGTTCGCGCTCGACCGGTCACAGGCGGTCACCTTCCCCTCCAGCGACGGCGTGAAGCTGTCGGGACGGCTGTTCGGATCCGAGGACGCTACCGCCGGGGTGGTGCTGTCGCACATGCTTCCCGCCGATCAGACCTCGTGGTGGGAGGAAGCGGCCCGTCTCGGCGATGCCGGCTACCTCGTGCTCACGTTCGACTTCCGCGGGTATTGCCCCGGGGGTGACCCGGGCTGCTCGGCGGGGACGAAGGATCCCTCGGCCGCCTGGCAGGACGTACAGGGAGCGGTCGAGGAACTCCGCAGTCGAGGGGCGACCCGTGTGGCCTTGCTGGGCGCCAGCATGGGCGGCACCGCATCGCTCGTGGTCGCCGGTCAGCCCGATGCCGACATCGAAGCCGTGGGCACGCTCTCGGCGCCGGCCTCGATCGAGGGGATGACCGTGACCCCCGAGCTGTTGCAGGTCACCACCGCGGCCAAGCTCTTCGTGGCCGGCAACGGTGACACCGGCCCCGCTGCCGACGCGCAGACCTTCTACGACCTCAGCTCCCAGCCGAAGCGGCTCGGGATCGTGCCGTCGAACG
>JBKPMF010000193.1:0-10625 GCA_046732015.1 Actinomycetota bacterium | reverse complement strand
GAACAGGTCCATCGGGCCTGCGAGGCGTCGTTGGCCCGCCTCGACATCGACGTGATCGACCTCTACCAACTGCACTGGCCGGACGACCAGGGCACGCCGGTCGAGGACACCTGGGGTGCCATGGTGGAACTGCAGGAAGCGGGGCGCGTCCGGTGGATCGGCGTCTCGAACTTCTCTCAGGACCTCATCGAGCGATGCCTCGCGATCCATCACGTGGACTCGCTCCAGCCGGAGTTCTCCACGCTGAACCGCCGCAACGCGGACCTGATCCGGTGGTGCGGTGAGCAAGGGGTGGGCGTCGTCTCCTATGGGCCACTCGCGTTCGGGCTGCTCACCAGGGCAATCACCCAGGACACCGTGTTCCCCGAGGGCGACTGGCGAGGCAGCGAAGAGGAGGAGGACGATCCCGACGAGGACGACGTCGACCTGTTCGACCCCGACACGCTGCCGCAGGCGCTGGCCACCGTCGACCGCCTCCGTCCGGTCGCGGAACGGCTCGGGATCACCCTCTCCCAGCTGGCCCTGGCCTGGAACGTGAACCAGCCCGGCGTCACCAGTGCGATCGCGGGGAGCCGGAACCCCGATCACGTCCGAGCGAACGCTGAGGCCGGCGACGTGAAGCTCGACGAGGCCACCCTGGCCGAGGTCGACTCGCTGCTGAGCTAGCCGGCAGCGTTCACGGCAGGCGATCGACCTGGCGTACCCGCCGGGTGATGCCGTCCAGCAGCTTCAGGCTCACCTGCGGCTCATCCTTGATGAGCGCCATGAGCGTGCGCCGGAACAACCGGAGCACCTGCATCGGCGTCTCGGCGATCACCGAGGCCGTCCTCGGACCGCCGTCGATCGCCGAGAGCTCCCCGAAGAAGTCGCCCGGCATCACCGAACCGACCCGCTTCTTGCCACGGACGACCTTGCCCTGCCCGGACAGGACGACGAAGAGCGTCTCCCCCGGGTCGTCTTCTCGAACGATCGATTCACCCGTCCCGAACGCGAGGACATCGGTGTCGGCCGCGAGGCGGTGCAGATGACGCTTGGAGAAGCCGGCGAACATCGGCACGCCCGCCAGCGCCGTCGCGGTCTGCCGTTTCGTTCGTCGGGGCGCCTGCTCGGGCTGCCGGTCACCCACCTGGCGGCCTGACTCCCGACGCACCATGTCCGGCAGGCTCTGGCTCATTGCGCGAGCCTACCTTGCCCCGCCTTTCGGGTGCCAACCGCAGGTGTCTTCGCTGGTCGCACCCTTCGAACGGCCGCTAGGGTGGACCCATGGATGCTGCCGCCCGACTGCGCGAGTTGCTCGACGAGCGCATCGTCGTGCTGGACGGCGCCTGGGGTGTGCTGCTGCAGGGCCGGGGCCTCACCGAAGAGGAGTTCCGGGGTGACCGGTTCGCCGATCACCCCAAGGACGTCAAGGGTGACCCCGATCTGTTGAACCTCACGCAGCCCGACATCGTCGCCTCGATCCACCGCGAGTACCTGGAGGCGGGCGCGGACATCACCACCACCAACACGTTCACCGCCACCTCGATCGGCCAGGGCGACTACGGGCTGCAGGACGCGGTCTACGACATGAACGTGGAGGGCGCCAAGCTCGCCCGCACGGCCGCCGACGCGTTCGAGAACCGCTTCGTCGCGGGCTCGGTGGGCCCCCTGAACGTGACGCTGTCGCTGTCCCCGAAGGTGGACGACCCGGCGTTCCGGACCGTCGACTTCGACGCGGTGTACGAGTCTTACGCGGAGCAGATCCGGGCCCTGCGCGACGGCGGTGTGGACCTGCTGTTGATCGAGACGATCTTCGACACCCTGAACTCGAAGGCCGCGATCGCCGCCGCGGTCGACGTGGCCCCCGAACTCCCCCGCTGGATCTCCGTGACGATCGTCGACCGCAGCGGCCGGACCCTGTCGGGCCAGACCGTCGAGGCGTTCTGGGCTTCGGTCGAGCACGCCGAGCCGATCCTGGTCGGGATCAACTGCTCCCTGGGCGCGAGCGAGATGCGGCCCTACGTCGAGGCGTTCTCCCGCGTCGCCCCGGTGCCGGTCGCCTGCTATCCCAACGCGGGGCTGCCCAACGCGTTCGGCGGCTACGACGAGACACCCGAGACCACGAGCGGGCTGCTGGAGGAGTTCGCGCGAGCGGGCTTGGTGAACCTGGTGGGTGGCTGTTGCGGCACCACGCCGGAGCACACCGCGATGATCGCGGCGGCGGTCAAGGACGTGGCCCGGCGAGAGATCCCCACGTTCGACGAGCGCGTCCCCACGTTCAGCGGCCTGGAACCGTTCCAGATCCGGACGGATACCGGGTTCGTGATGATCGGCGAGCGTCAGAACGTCACCGGGAGCGCGAAGTTCCGGCGGTTGATCGAATCGGGTGACTTCGAGGCCGCCGTCGACGTGGCGCTCGACCAGGTACGCAGCGGCGCCAACATGCTCGACGTCAACATGGACGCCGACCTCCTCGACGCCGAGGAGGCCATGACCCGGTTCCTCAACCTGATCGCGACCGAGCCCGAGATCGCCCGGGTGCCGATCATGGTCGACAGCTCCAGCTGGGCCACGCTCGAGGCCGGGCTGAAGTGCATCCAGGGCAAGGGCGTCGTCAATTCGATCAGCCTGAAGGAGGGCGAGGAGGACTTCCTCGCCAAGGCACGGAAGGTCCGCCACTACGGCGCGGCCGTCGTGGTGATGTGCTTCGACGAGGAAGGCCAGGCCGGCACGGTCGAGCGCAAGATCGAGATCGCCGAGCGTGCCGTCCAGCTGCTCACCACGGAAGCCGGGTTCGACCCCAGCGACATCATCATCGACCCCAACATCCTGGCGATCGCCACCGGGCTCGAGGAGCACGACGACTACGCCAAGGCGTTCATCGAAGCCACGCGGGAGATCAAGCGCCGCTGTCCGGGCGTCCACGTGAGCGGCGGCGTGTCCAACCTGAGCTTCTCCTTCCGGGGGAACGAGCCCGTGCGACGCGCGATCCACTCCGCGTTCCTCTATCACGCCATCGCGGCCGGTCTGGACATGGCCATCGTGAACGCGGGCCAGCTCGAGGTCTACGCGGACATCCCCAAGGACATGCTCGAGCACGTCGAGGACATCATCTTCAACCGGCGCCCCGACGCCACCGAGCGCATGGTGATCTTCGCCGAGACGATCAAGGGCGGTGGGCTCGAGCGCCAGGACGACCTCACGTGGCGGGAGGCCTCGGTGCAGGACCGCCTGTCGCACGCGCTGGTGCACGGCATCGTCGACTACATCGAGGACGACACCGAGGAGGCCCGCCAGGCCTACGACCGCCCACTCGAGGTGATCGAGGGCCCGCTGATGGACGGCATGAAGATCGTCGGCGACCTGTTCGGCAGCGGCAAGATGTTCCTGCCGCAGGTGGTGAAGTCGGCACGCGCCATGAAGAAGGCGGTGGCCTACCTCGAGCCCTTCATGGAGCAGGAGAAGGCCGACGCCGGGCTCTCGATCGCCGACAGCGCCCAGGGCACCCTGGTCACGGCCACGGTCAAGGGCGACGTCCACGACATCGGCAAGAACATCGTGGGCGTCGTGCTCGGCTGCAACAACTACCGGGTGATCGACCTCGGGGTGATGGCCCCAGCCGAACTGATCCTGGACACCGCGATCAAGGAGAACGCCGACATCGTGGGGTTGTCCGGGCTCATCACCCCGTCGCTCACCGAGATGGTGAACGTGGCCACCGAGATGCAGCGTCGCGGCATGAACCTGCCGCTGCTGATCGGGGGCGCCACCACCTCGCGGCAGCACACCGCGGTGAAGATCGCCCCGGCCTACGAGCAGCCGGTCGTGCACGTCATCGACGCCTCCCGGGTGGTGGGGGTGGTCTCCAACCTGCTCGACCCGGGGCGCAAGGAGACGATGGACGCCGAGAACCGCGTCGATCAGGACCGGCTGCGGGCCCTGCACGCCGAGAAGGAGAAGACGCCGCTCCTGCCTTATCGGAAGGCGCTCGCGAACCGCAGCCCGATCGAGTGGCGAGCCGACGACGTGGCTCCCCCGCCGTTCCTCGGTGCCCAGGTGGTGGAACCCTCGCTCGCCGACCTGCGTCCGTTGATCGACTGGACCTTCTTCTTCACGGCCTGGGAACTGAAGGGACGCTATCCCCAGATCCTCGATCACCCCCAGCAAGGAGAGGCGGCGCGGGAACTGTTCGAGAACGGCAACGAACTGCTCGACGCCATCATCGCCGACGGCTCGATCCAGGCGAGGGGCGTGTACGGGTTCTGGCCCGCCCAGGCCGAAGGCGACGACATCGTGCTCGCCGACGGCTCGGTCTTCCCGATGCTGCGCCAGCAGGTGGACCACGGCGCCGACGACGACCGGCCCAACCGGTCGCTCGCCGACTACATCGCCCCGCCCGAGAGCGGGCTCGCCGACCACCTCGGTGGTTTCGCGGTCACGGCCGGACTGGGCGCGGACGAGCTCGCCAAGACCTTCGAGGCCGACCTCGACGACTACCGCGCGATCATGGTCAAGGCGCTCGCGGACCGTCTCGCCGAGGCGTTCGCCGAGTGGCTCCATCGCTCGGTCCGCCGCTCCTGGTACGCGCCGGACGAAGACCTGCCGGACACGGAGCTCATCCAGGAGCAGTACCGGGGCATCAGGCCGGCGTTCGGCTACCCGGCCTGCCCCGATCACACGGAGAAGCGCACGTTGTTCGACCTGCTGGGGGCACGCGACCACGGCATGGACCTCACGACGAGCTGCGCGATGACCCCCGGGGCGACGGTGGCGGGGATCTACCTCGCCCACCCGCAGGCTCGGTACTTCAACGTCGGTCGGCTCGGCAAGGATCAGGTCGAGGACTACGCGCGGCGCAAGGGTCAGAGCGTCGCCGAGACCGAACGGTGGCTCCGCGAGAACCTGGCCTACGAACCCGATTGAGCGTGCTCGACTCCGCCCGCCCGGCGTGAGGCGACCGCTCCGCTTGGCCCGGCAGGCGAACGGGATCCCCACACCCCGCTGCTAGCCTCGGGTGATGACCGACTTCTGGCATCCGTTCGCGGACATGGCGCAGGTCGAGGAGCGCGGCTCGCTCTCGCTCGTGCGCGGCGAGGGCGCCTACGTCTTCGACGACAGCGGGCGGCGCTACCTCGATGCCACGGCGTCGCTCTGGTACTGCAACGTCGGCTGGGGCCGGGACGAGATCGCCGAGGCGGCCGCCCGCCAGATGCGCGAGCTTCCCGCCTACTCGACGTTCGGCGACCTCACGAATCCGCCGGCCGAGGCCCTCGCCACGCGGGTGGCGCACATGGCCCCGGTGGCGGGTTCGAAGGTGTTCCTCACCAGCGGTGGTTCCGACTCGATCGACACCGCCACGAAGATGGCACGGCGCTACTGGCAGCTCCGCGAGGAGCCGCAACGCGCGATCCTGATCCGTCGCGAGAAGGCCTACCACGGCATGCACACCGCGGGGACCTCCCTGGCCGGTATCCCTGCGAACGCCGCCGGGCACGGGGAGCTGATCGAGGACGTCACCGAGGTGCCGTGGAACGACGCCGAGGCCCTCCGCGCGGCGATCGAGCGTGACGACCCGGAGCGGGTGGCGGCGTTCTTCTGCGAACCGGTGATCGGCGCTGGCGGCGTCTTCCCTCCCCCGCCTGGCTACCTCCAGGCGGCGCGCGAGGTGTGCCGCGAGATGGACGTGCTGTTCATCGCCGACGAGGTCATCACCGGGTTCGGGCGCACCGGCGACTGGTTCGCCTCGAACCGCTTCGGCCTCGACCCTGACATCATCACGTGCGCCAAAGGCATCACCAGTGGCTACCTGCCGATGGGGGCGGTGATCGCCTCGCCGACCGTGGCCGAGCCGTTCTTCGCGCCCGGCGCCGGTCTCTGGCGTCACGGCTACACCTACAGCGGGCACGCCTCCGTGGCGGCGGCCGCGCTCGCCAACCTGGACATCACGGAACGCGAGGACCTCTGCGGCCGCGCCCTCAAGCTGGAGTCGGCGTTGTTCGACGCGCTCGCACCGCTCGCCGACCACGACCTCGTCGAGGAGGTGCGAGGCGGCGTGGGTGTGCTCGCGGCCGTCAACCTCCGTCAGGACCTGGTGACCGCGGACGCCTCGCTTCCTGCGAAGGTGGGCGTCGGGTGCCGTGAAGCGGGGATGCTGATCCGGCCCCTGGTGGGCGGGGCACTGGCCGTGTCGCCGCCGCTCGTCATCGACGACGAGGGCATCACCGAGATGGCCGAGGCGTTCCGGGCCGGACTGGACGCCGTCGCCGCGAGCTAAGCGATCCCGTCAGGGGTCAGCGCGAGAGGGGTCAGTGCCAGGATCAGTGGAAGCTGTTGCCGCAGGCGCAGCCACCGGAGGCGGCCGGGTTGTCGATCGTGAAGCCTGATTGCTCCAGCGTGTCGACGAAGTCGATCGTGGCCTGCGAGAGGTAGGGCACGCTCATCTTGTCCATCACGAGCCGCACGCCGAACTGCTCCTCGGCCTGGTCCTTCTCGGAGACCTGGTCGTCCAGGTACATCGCGTAGCGAAGGCCCGAGCATCCACCGGGCTGCACGGCGACGCGCAGGGCGATGTCGTTGCGGCCTTCCTCGGCCAAGAGCTCCTTGACCTTGCCGGCAGCGTTCTCGGTCAGCGTGATCATGCGTCCTCCGGTTCGCGGTTCGCGGTTCTTCCTGCCCCCCAGTCTACGAGACATCGGCGCGGAATCGGGCAACTTCAGCTCCGCTCACCCGCAGGAGTTCAGCGGGGGTCAAGGCGAACACGGCGTCGGGCGTGCCGGCAGCGGCCCAGATCTCATCGTAGCCGAGCAGGTCTCCGTCGCAGAACGCCGTCAACGGCCCCGGATGACCGAACGGTGGCGTACCGCCCACAGCGAACCCTGTGGCCGATCGCGCCTCCTCGGGCGTGGCTCGTCGGAGCCGCTCGACCCCCACGAGACCCGCCAGCACGGCTTCGTCGACCCGGTTGGCCCCGGAGGTGAGGGCAAGCACGGGCCGGTCGCCTCGTGGGTCCTCGCCCATGAAGATCAGCGACTTCACGATCTGGCCCACCTGGACACCGATCGCCGAGGCGGCGTCCTGCGCCGTCTTCGTCCCCTCGGGGAACCGCCGGACATCGGGCGTCAATCCGGCCGCATGGGCGGCCCGGGTGAACCGGTCGATCGCTCCACTCATCGTCTCGCTCCCACCAACTCGTCGGCCCGAGCCGCCAGTTCCTCCGCCACCAGGAGCAACGAACTCCGCGCGTCCTCGAGCGCCGCTTCGGGGCCCACACGTTCGCTCAGTGAGGCGACCACCACACCGTCCGGCGCGATCTCGGCGCGACCGCACACGATGACGGCGGGAACACCCGCGAGCTCGCAGGCGGACAGGACCCCCGCCGGGGTCTTGCCGTGCAGGGACTGGGCGTCGAGCGAGCCTTCCCCGGTGATCACCAGATCGGATCGGGCGATCCTGGGAGCCAGCCCCACGGCATCCATCACCACGTCGATCCCCGGCCGCAGCCGCGCGCCGCAGAAAGCCAGGAGACCGAATCCCAGCCCGCCGGCGGCGCCGGCGCCTGGTTGCTCGTGGAGCGCGATCCCGAGATCACGGTGCACCACGGCCGCGAGATGGCCCAGCGCTCGATCGAGGAGAAGGACCTCCTCGGGCGAGGCACCCTTCTGGGGGCCGTACACGGCGCTCGCGCCCGAGGGGCCGGTCAAGGGGTTGTCCACGTCACACGCCCCGGTCACCGACAGGGCCGCGAGCCCGGGGTGCAAGTCAGTGGCATCGATCCGCTGCAGATCCAGCAACGGGGCGCCGCCAGGGGCGACCTCGTCGCCGTTGCCATCGAGGAAGCGATACCCGAACGCCCGGGCCATGCCGGTCCCGCCGTCGTTCGTGGCGCTCCCGCCCAGGCACACCAGTACATGCGAAGCGCCCTCCTCCATCGCCCGGACCATGAGTTCGCCGGTCCCCCGGGTCGACGTCCGCCCGGGAAGGCGTCGAGCCTCCGCGAGCAGCCCGAGGCCGGAGGCCAACGCCATCTCGACGACCGCGCCCGTCCCCCGCGCGTCACGAACCAACCCGTAGGAGGCTTCGACCGGATCGCCCAACGGGCCGCTCACGGTGGCCGGCCGGACCTGTCCACCCATCGCGCCCACCACCGCGTCCATGGTGCCCTCGCCCCCGTCGGCCATGGGCATGACCTCGATCACGTCATCGGGGCGAACGCGGGACCAGCCCCATGCCACGGCTTCGGCGGCCTGCTGGGCGGTCAACGTCCCCTTGAACTTGTCGGGAGCCACCAGGATGCGCACCCCGCGAATGTACAATCCGCGCCGACGCACCACGAAACCGATCGAGACGTCTCACGAGGAAGGAACCACCGGTGAGCCTGGACCGAGAGCAGCTCCTCGGCGTCGCGCACGCCGAGCGTCAGCGCCTGGGTCGGATGATCCAGTACGCCGAGCCCGCCACGTGGGACCAGCCCAGCGCCGCCGATGGCTGGTGGAACCGCGACGTCATGGCGCACCTGGCCGCCGGGGACACCCTCGCCGCCCAACTCGTCGCCGGCGAACCCGCGACCGAGCTCGATGAGTTCAACCGCGATCACGAGGGGTCGTCCTTCGACATCGACGCGTTCAACGCCTGGACCGTGAACCGACGTTCCGGCGCCGAGACCCGGGAGATCCTCACCACGTGGGGGCTGGCGGCCGAATCGTTCCTCTCGCACGCCGCCGGCCTGTCCGACGAGGACTGGGCCGAGCGACGGTTCGACTACGTGGCCGGACCGATCGCGGCTCGCTACCTCGTACAGACCCGGGTGGTCGAATGGTTCCTGCACGGCGAGGACATGCGCGCCACGAACGGCCTCGGGCCCCAGTACCAGCACCAGCCGGTCTACCTCACGATCGATCTCGCGGTGCGGATGCTCCCGTGGTCGCTGGGGCGGGCCGGTCACGACCTGTCGGGGCTGTCCGTGAAGGTCGACGTCGAGGGGGCCGGCGAGGGCTCCTGGCACTGGGGGCTGGGCTCGGGTGAGGTCCCCGCGGGTCGCAAGAAGCCCGATGCCACGATCTCGGGACGTGCCCCACAACTGGCACTCGTTGCGGGCCAGCGCCTCAAGCCGGACGACGCCCTGCTGAGCGGCGCCGTGGTCCTCGGGGGCGATCGCGAGGTCGCCGACCTGGTGCTTCGTAACCTGCGCGCCTACCCGTAGCGCGCCTCGATCCGGCCCGCTGGAAGCGAACCACACCCCTGGTTCGTCCGTACTCCCTGGCAGTACCGTGCGAACCATGAGGACCACCCGCGAGCCCGACAACGACGCCGCCCTGATGCGTGCGTTCGCTTCGCGCGACCGGAACGCCGCCGACACCCTCTACTCGCGGTTCGCCTCCAGGATCTACGGATTGGGGATCGTGATGCTCGGTAGCGATGCAGCCGCCCAGGATCTGGTCCAGGACACCTTCGTCAAGCTGTGGCGCAACGCCGATCGGTACGACACCACCCGAGGCAAGCTCGAGACCTGGGTGCTGCTGGTCGCCAGGTCCACCGCCATCGACTCGCTGCGGCGACGGGTCCTGGAGGTGCGTTCACTCGAGGCCACCGGACGGCCTCGTGAGGCCGACCCGAGCGCCGGCCCCGAGGAGATCGCCGAGACCGGCGACATGGTGGCGAGGGCACGCCGCGCCATGGAGCAGCTCTCGGGCGAGCAGCGCGCCGCCTTGGAACTGGCCTACTTCGGCGGCAAGACCAGCACCGAGGTCGCCGAGCTGGAAGGGATCCCCGTCGGTACCGCCAAGACGCGGATCCGCACCGCGCTGCTCAGGCTGCGGGAGTCGATGGCGGAAGGTGCCCCATGACGACGTGTGAGCACGTCCGCGAGCGTCTCCCCGAGCACGTCCTCGGCACCCTGAACGAGCAGGACGACGCGACGGTCCGCCGTCATCTGCGTGGATGCGCGGGATGCCGGGCCGAGATGTCGGCGCTGGGCGAGGGCATGGCGTCGTTCGCGCGCGCCGTGCACGACCAGCCGCCGCCCGAAGAACTCCACGACCGTGTCTTCGCCGTCCTCGACGAGGAGTGGCGTGCGGAGGAGACGCCAGAGCCCACCCGCCGTCGGACCTTGTCCTGGCTGGCTGTCGCGGCCGCGGTGGCGATCGTGGTCATGTCGGTGGGGTTCGGCCTGTTCCACGCGAGCAGGGCAGCGTCGGTTGCCGACAGTGCACGGAGCTACGACCAACTCCTGCACATCCTCGGCGGTGAGGAGTTCCGTGCGGGCGAGCTCCACGCGGCGGGTGCCAACCCCGTGGAAGGCAGCGTCGTGATCTACGACTCCAGCGTCGATCAATCTTGGGTCGTGGTGTTCGTGCGTACGTCAGGAGTCACCGGTCCGGCGGTCGCGACGCTCCATGCCCCCGACGGATCCACGATCGACACCTGGCCCGTGGAGATCGATCGCGACGGCGACGGCGCCGGTTGGCTCGTCACGTCGGTCGACCTCGCGTCGTTCGATCGCGTCACGCTCACCGGTCCCGACGGCCAACCCCTTGCTGCCGGCGAGATCGGTGAGCTGTGACGTCGGCCGTCAACGCGGGACGATCAGCCGTTTGATCGCGCGCGGGGAAGCCCCGAACCGGTACTTGTACTGGTAGTCACCCTTCAAC
>JBKPMF010000192.1:0-18049 GCA_046732015.1 Actinomycetota bacterium | reverse complement strand
CCATGGAGCCGTTCACCCTAGCCCACCCGTCACGAGCGAGTTGCGGCGCTCGCGACGCGACGACCTAAGCTGTCGGGGTGACGCTCTTCCGGCTCCGCGACGATCTCCCCGCCCTGGTGGCGCCGGTGCTCGTGGGCGCCTTTGACGGCTGGATCGACGCGGGAGGTGCGGCATCGGCTGCGGCGGAGCGACTCGCGGAGGGCGCCGAGACGATCGCCACGATCGATCCCGACGCGGTGTTCGACTACCGCTCCCGGCGCCCCGTGCTCGACGTGGTGGACGGCACACTCACCCATCTGGACTGGCCGGAGATCTCCGTGGGACGCCGCACGATCGACGGGCGTGACGTGCTGGTGCTGCGAGGACCCGAGCCTGACTTCCGCTGGCGCGAGCTCGCGGCCTCGGCGTCCGAGATCGCGTTGCGGCTCGGCGCCCTGCAATGGATCAGCCTCGGTGCGATCCCCGCCGCGGTCCCGCACACGCGGGCGGTGTCGGTGTTCGGCACGGCTTCGGCCGACGGCTTGCTGGCCGACGACATCGAACAGGGCCCCGCCGGCTTGCTCCGGGTCCCGGCGGCCGCCCTGTCCGTGGTGGAGATGTCGATGCAGTCCTCGGGCGTGCCCACGGTCGGGTTCTACGCGCAGGTCCCCCACTACGTGGGCGGGCCGTTCGCCCCGGGCGCGATCGCCCTGTTGGCCCAGCTCGATCGCCACCTGGGCATCGAGGTGCCGCTCGGCGAACTGGCCGAGACCGCGATCGACCAACGAACGCGTCTGGACGCCGCCGTCGACGCCGACGAGGACGCGCGGTCCTACCTGGACCGGTTGGAGTCCATGACGGGCAGCGAGGGCGTGCCGACCGGCGACGAACTCGCCACCGAGATCGAACGCTTCCTCCAAGGCGAAGCCGGCGGCGAGGAACCGCCGCGCCTCACCTGATCGAGCATCGCAGCGAACGGGTCCGCTAGAACGGCGAAGCGGACGGACTCAGCGTCGTCGTCGGGGCGGCCGAGGTCGGCACCGAGGCGGCCGAGGTCGGCACCGAGGCGGACGGGGTCGGCACGACCGGACTGGTCGTGGGCTCCGTCGCCGCGATCACATCGAGCGGCGACGTGGCGGGCACCAATCGCACGATGCCCGCACCCAGCGGCGGCACCGACACCACGGTGCACCCGGGACCACTGGCTTCGAGCGGTGTGCACGTCGTCACCGGATCGTTGCCCATGATGACCTGCACACTCATGTAGCGGGCACCGGCATCGAGCGACACCGTCTCCCCGATCACCGTGTCCCCGGAGGGATCACCGGTGGAGGTGACGAGGCCGATGAGGATGCCGTTGCTCGTCTCGTTGGCGTACTGACGCATCTGGACGGTGACCGGTTGGTCGGTGGCCAGCCCCTGGGTCTGGACCTGCACCGTGGCCGTCACCAGCGCGCGGCCGGCGTCGAAGGTGATCGCGGCCGACGGCACCGGCGTCTCAGAGGCCAGGATCGGCGGGATCACCCCGGCGGCGACGGAGAGGGAGAACAGCACAGCGGTGGCGAGCGTGGCGTACCACAGCATGTCGATGCGACTCGCGTAGTGGCGGCGCAACACGAACGTGTCGTTGGTGTTGCCCTCGGCGTCCGAACGCGACGCCAGTGCCACCAACCCCACGGCCATCGCGGCGACACCTAGGGTCACCGACAGGCCGAGCCACACGGGGGTCTCCCGCACCGCGAGCGCGAGCCCGCCGGAGATCCACGTGATGACGAGCACGGCGGCCGCGATCAGGGCGGCGGCCAGCAACGCGATCTGCAGGCCACGTTCGGCTCGCCGGGCAGGGAACGGCATCACCGCTTCCTTCGAGGCGGCTCGGTCCAGGACCACATCGTTGCCCACGGCGGGCGTACCGAGCACCTCGACGGGTTCGGTCTCGCCGGTGCCCGTGAAGATCATCTGGTGGCGGGTCAAGGGTTCGCCGGTGGCGACGGGACACTCCACGATCACGCGCCATGGGCGGCCCGACTCTTCGGTGGCGAGCGAACCGTACGAGGGGGTGGCATGGATCACGTCGACGAGCGAATCGGTCTCGATGTCGGCTTCGGCGAGCCGCGTCGCGAGTTCGAGCACGGGATAGACGCCCTGCGGCAGCACGATCGCCTCGTCCGACCGGACCTCCGGGATCGACACCGTCTCCACCATGGGGCTGATGGGACCAGCGCCTGGTTGCACGGTGGCGCCTGGTTGCACGGTGGCGCCTGGTTGCACGGTGGAGCCTGGTTGCACGGTGGAGCCTGGTTGCACGGTGGAGCCGTCCGGCCGCAAGGGGGGCTGCTGGTCGCGCAGCACCACGAGATCCTCCGAGCCTTCGCGCGCCAGGCTCGTTTGCGCGTATCGATCCAGCAGGGACGCCACCGACCGCTCGCTGCGACGGAGCTCGTCCATCTCGTAGAGGCCGGGCACGCGCTCGGTCCGGTCGCCCGCCACCAACACGACGGGCGCGTCCAGCGGGCTGGTGGTACCGGTCAGGATGCGGCGCACGGCGGCCGCGCGCAGGGCGCCGTCGACCTCGCCAAGGTCGTTCACCCGGCGGATCACGTCGCCGGAGTCGGCGAGATAGGCGGATTCGCGCGGCAGGAACTCACGCTCGAGGCGGACCTGGGCGGTCAGGTCGATGGCAGCGGGCTCACCGCCCAGCGTGTGACTGGGGTCGACGCAGAGGTATCGGGTCATCTCGGAGAAGCTCCTTTCGCGGCGATCGACCCGCGTTCCGGGCCGGGCTCGCGTATGCGTTCTGCACGAACCTATACCCGGGGCTCCGTCCAGCGATACCCCGAGCTCCTAGGTCGAAAGTCGGGACTTCGGTCCGAGCGGACGGGTCGCGCCTCGAACCCATGCACGAGTGGCGGCCTCGCGCACGGGTCTGCTAGCGTGCGGAACACACCGCGTCGCGGAGGCGAAGCCGGTCAGATTCCGGCGCTGTCCCGCAACTGTAGGCACACCGGCGCTCACCGCGTCTCGTGTGCGAGCCAGGCCGCCCTGCGCGACGCATCGGCTGAACGACCCTCGAGGAACGGGGACGGGCCGCCGGCGCCGCTCCGGGCGCCGACGTCGATCCTTTCTCGGGTGGTCCGTTCCGTGAGGGCGCGATGGACGCCCGGAAAGGAGCCCTCGTGGCCCCGAACGCTCGGCGCATCGTCGCCGCCTTCATGTCCCTGGCTGTCCTGCTGATGCTCCCCGTATCGGCGTCGGCAGCGCTCACCGACCAACAGCGAGCCGAACGCGGCACCGGCTTCATCGCCGGCATGCAGCGACCGAACGGCTCGATCCCCGCGTTCTCACCGATCGGTTCGACCGCCGACGCGGTCCTGGCCTTCGTGGCCACCGGATCCGGCCGCCCTGCGATGCGCGAGGCGCTCGGCTACCTCCGCCGCCAGGTGGCCGCGGGCAACGTCACCGGCGTGGGCCTGCAGGCCAAGGTGGTCATGGCGGCCTCGGCCGTCGGACGTGACCCCCGCACCTTCGGCGGCACGAACCTGCTGCAGGCGATCCGTTCGCAGATCGGCGACGATGGGCACATCGATGACGCCGCAGTGTTCGATCAGGCGCTCGGCGTCCTCGCGATCGAGGCCGCGGGGGTCAAGCCCGCCACATCCGTCACCGCCTGGCTGCTGGACGCGCAGTGCCCCGACGGTGGATGGTCCTACGACTCGCCCTACGCGCCGGGCACCGACGACGCCCACTGCGACGACGGTTCGGGCACCGACTTCTTCACCTCGGATTCGAATACCACGTCCTACGCCGTGCAGGCGTTGGCGGCTGCCGGCCGCACGTCGTGGGGGTCGGACCCCTTCGCGTTCTTCGAGACGGTCCGCGATCCGGGCCACGGCGGCTGGTCCTACTCCACCGGGTTCATCGCCACCGACGCCAACTCGACCGGTCTCGTCCTGCAGGCCTACGTCGCCGGCGGCGAGCCGATCCCGTCCGGCGGCCTCAAGTCGTTGCGCACGTTGCAGTACCCGGCATGCGGTGCCTGGGCCTACACGTGGGACGGCGACGTGAAAGGCGACCCCGATGTGGGAGCCACGATCGGCGCGATCCCCGGGCTGCTGCGGGCGCCCTTCCCCTACGCCGGACCGGTCACGGGACCGGCGCCTGCTCCGGTGTCCTGCTGAGCCATGCGTCGCCTTCGGACGCTCACGTTCGGACTGATCCTCGCCGTCCCGGCCTTGGCGCCGGCGGTGACGGGATCCGCGACGGCCTGCGCGGCTGAGGCGGCGGGCTCGTCGCATGCGGCCCTCGTCGTGAACACGGGGTCGCAGACCACGACGTATTGCGTGGCACTCGACGCCTCGAGCGTGACCGGCATCCACCTGGTGCAACTGGCTGGCTCGCAGTTCGGGCTGCAGTACCAACTCGGGTTCGGTGGACAGGCCGTGTGTCAGCTCGCCGGCGTGGGCGCGAGCGGCGGCGACTGCTTCGGGTCCTATCCGGATTTCTGGGGGTACTGGCACGGCAACGGCTCCGGGGGATGGAGCTGGTCCGGTTCGGGAGCGGGGTCGGCCTCGATCGGGAACGGTGACATGGAGGGATGGGTGTGGGGCTCGGGCGACTCGGGCACCACCCACGCCGCTCCACCCGCGCTCGGGTTCGACGACGTCTGCAAGGCATCGACCCCGTCACCGACGCCTCCACCGTCGCCCGGCGGAGGGGGCGGGGGCGACGGTGACGGCAACGGCAACGGTGGTGGAACCGGCGGGAACGGCGGGACCGCCGGAGGAACCGGTTCGGGTCCTGACGGTGCGACGTCCACGCCCGGCACCGACGCGTCCGCCTCGCCTCACGGTTCCTCCGGGCCGAACGGGTCCCACGGGAACCACGCCAAGGACCGTTCCCCTCAGGTGGAGCGGTCCACCGCTGAGGTGGTGGAGGCCTCGCCCGTGACCGCCATGGCGGCCGGCGTCACCGACGACGCCGGCGGCGGCCCTCCGGTCGGCGCCTTGCTGGCCCTGGTGGCTATGGCCGCGTTGGGCGCCGGCGGCTGGTTCCTGCGACGGCGCCAGATCGCCCGGGGAGACGGATAGCAGCATGCATCCGGCGGCCTGGCTCGTGTGGGCGACCTGCGCCGGGCTGGTGACGTTCACCACGACCGATCCGTTCTACCTGGCGATGATCGTGGCGGTGGCGTGGTTCGTCTACGCCGCGCAGCGGATCCCGGGGCCGATGGCTCGCTCGTTCCGGGTCTTCGCGATCGCCGGCCTGGTCACGATGGCGGTGCGCACGGCGCTCGTGTTCTTCGGGACCGTCGACGCCAGCAGCGTGGCCTTCGCGGCGCTGGAAGGTGCGCGACTCGCCACCCTGCTGGTGGTGTTCGGCACGTTCAACGCGGTGACCGATCCGTTCGGCGTGGTGCGGCTGGCACCGCGCCGGTTCCACGAGCCCGCGCTCGCGGCGGCGCTCGCGCTCTCGATCGCCCCGCGCACGATCGCCATGGTGGGCCAGGTGCGTGAGGCCCAGCGCATGCGGGGCCTGCGCACCGCCGGCTGGCGAACCCTCCCCGCGCTCGCCGTCCCCGTGTTGGAGACCGGGATGGACGAGGCCGTGACCCTTGCCGAGAGCATGGACGCGCGGGGCCACGGCCGCGGCCGACGATCGCGCTACCGACCGGCACGGTGGACCACGGGCGCGGTGGTCATGACCGTTTGTGCCCTCGTGGCGGCGGGGGTGTTCATCGTGGCGGCGTTCACCGACCGTGGAGGTCTCCATCCGTCGACGTTCCCGCTCACCTGGCCGGACGCCGAACCGGCGCTGATCGCCACGATCGCCCTGCTGGCGGTACCAGGCGTCCTTCCCAGGCAGAAGGTCGACGGATGAGCGACCACGCCCTGCGCTTCGAGGACGTGCGGTTCCGGTATCCGGACACGTCGCGTGACGCGCTCACCGAAGTCACGCTCGACATCGACGAAGGCACCTTCGCCTTGGCGGTGGGCCCGACCGGGGCCGGCAAGTCCACCTTGTTGCGGGCCTCCAACGGCCTGGTGCCGCACTTCACCGGCGGCACCTTCCGGGGCCGGGTGACGGTGGACGGCCGCGACACGCTGGAATTCCCGCCGCGAAAGCTCGCCGACGCGGTGGCGTTCGTGCCGCAGGATCCGGGCGCCTCGTTCGTGCTCGACCGCGTGGAGGACGAACTCGCGTACGGCATGGAGAACCTGGGTGTGGATCCCGCGCACATGCGCCGGCGAGTGGAGGAGACGCTCGACCTGCTCGACATCGAACCGCTGCGTGCTCGCAGCGTGCGCACGCTGAGCGGCGGTGAGCGTCAGCGGGTCGCGATCGCGGCGGCCCTGGCGGCCGGTCCTCGGATCCTGGTGCTGGACGAGCCGACGTCCCAGCTCGATCCGCAAGGGGCCGAACACGTCGTGGCTGCCCTGCAGCGATTGGTGCACGACCAGGGCATCACCGTGCTGCTGGCCGAACACCGGTTGGAACGGGTGGCCGGCTTCGTCGACGTGGCACTGGGCTTCTCGGACGGACGGGTCGAGGTCGGACCGCCCGCGGAGGTGATCCGCCGGTTGGCGATGGGCCCACCGGTGGCTCGGCTCGGACGGCTCGCCGGCTGGGACCCGGTTCCCCTCACGGTTCGGGAGGCGCGCCGGATGGGAGCCGCGCTGGTTGGAGACGCCGGTCGCTCGAGGGCCCAGCTCACCTCACCCGGCCCCACGCTCGTGGAACTCCGAGGCATCGAGGTGCGGCACGGCGACGTGCCCGCGTTGCGCGACATCGACCTCACGATCGGTCGCGGCGAGATCGTCGCCGTGATGGGCCGCAACGGCGCCGGCAAGACCACGCTGCTGCGCACGATCGCCGGCCTGCACGAACCGTTCCGTGGCCGTGTGACGGTGGACGGCCACATGCCCGAACCGGGCGTCGACACCGGCATGTGCCCGCAGGAGCCTGAATCGATCCTGTTCGCCGAGACCGTGGCCGACGAGGTGCGCACCACCCTGAAGGCCCGCGGTCTGGGGACCGGACCCGAGCCGGTGCTCGAGGCGCTGGGCATCGAGGACCTCGCCGAGCGCCACCCTCGTGACCTGAGCGCCGGGCAACGCCTACTGGTGGCGACCGCCGCGGTGGCGGCGGGCCTGGCCCCCGCGATCCTGCTCGACGAACCCACCCGCGGACTCGACCCCGATGCGAAGGACCGGCTGGTGCGCTACCTGCGTCGCCACGCGGCCGACGGCGGCGTGGCGATGCTGGCCACCCACGACGTGGAACTGGCGGCGGCGGTGGCCACCCGCGTGGTCATGCTCGCGGGCGGCGAGGTGATCGCCGACGGCGACCCCGGCGTGGTGCTGGGCGATTCGACGGTGTTCGCGCCGCAGATGACGCGGGCGTTCGGCCCCGGATGGCTCACGCCGGAACAGGTCGCGGAGGCACTGACGTGATCGACGTGGACCGGACGGCGGAGGTGGCGGGGGGATCCCAGGCGGCAGCAGCGCCGGCGAGCGCGGGCGCGCGGGAACTGCCGCGCGCGCGGTACCGCGAACGATCCCGCATCCGTATCGCCGTGCTCATCGCCGTGAACCTGATCGGGCTGATGGCCTTCCTGTGGCCGTTCCTGCTGCCGCTCGCCCCCGGCGTCAACGAGAACCACCGGATCGACGGTCCCCTGATCCTGTGCGTGCTCCTGCTGTGCCTCGGTTCGGTGCTCTTCGTCGAGCTCGGCCGCGGCGGACTCGGGCCGAAGGCGGTCGCGCTGCTCGGCGTCCTGGGAGCGGCCATGGTGGCGCTCCGACTCCCAGGGTTCGTGTTCGGCTTCAGCGCCATGTTCATCGTGGTCCTCGTGGCGGGCAACGCGTTCGGTCCCGGATTCGGGTTCCTGCTGGGGATGGTGGGAACGTTCGCGAGCGGCTTGTTCCTGGGCGGGCTCGGCCCATGGCTGCCGTTCCAGATGGTGGCGGTCGGCTGGGTCGGCATGGGCGCGGGCCTGCTGCCGAAGGGCTCGTGGCGGGTGCGCATCGGCTCGCTCGCGGCCTACGGAGCCATCAGCGGCTACCTCTTCGGCGCGATCATGAACCTGTGGTCCTGGCCGTTCCTCACCGCAGGCTCGGCGATCAGCTGGGACGCCGGCGCGAGCGCCGCCACCAACCTCCGCCACTACCTGACCTACTACGCGGCAACCTCGCTGGCGTGGGACACGTTCCGTGCCGTCGGCAACGCCGTGCTGGTGCTGGTGCTGGGTCGTCCGCTCCTGGGCGCCCTCGACCGCGCGGCACGACGGATGCGCCTCGACGTGGGATGAGGTAAGAAGGCCTCGAGCCCTTCCACTCCGTCAGGAAAGGATCGTCATCGATGTCGAGCATCCCGCCACAGATGTGGGAAGACCCCAAAGCGTTCCCGACGCCCTTCGATGAGGAGCAGGAGCGCGAACACCGCCACCACGAGGAACACGGCGACCACGAGCACGGCGAAGGATGCGGTCACGAAGCCGTCGAACACGGCGACCACGTCGACTACGAGCACGACGGACATCGTCACTGGTGGCACGCCGGGCACGGCCACTGGCACGAGCACGACGCCGACTGATCCGCCTGATCCGCGCGCGCGGCGGGAGGATTTCCGGCATCCTTCCCGCCGCCGATCGTCAACGGGTATACCGATCGCGTCCTATGACGGAACCCGTACGCCGTTGACGATCGCCTGGGCCCGCCCCCCGAGCGATACCACTCGAGCGATATGGGGCCCCACGACTCCCCGCCCACGCACATGTCATGGGGCGAACGACTGCGTCCTGCGTGAACCCCAGGCAGCCCCATGACATCTCAGCGCGAGGAGCCCTCGGGTAGCATCTGGGGCCATGTCGACCGAGGCACCCACCCCGCGAACCCGCGTCCGCCGCCTGCCCGAGCTGGGCGTCTACGAACGTGACGCGCTCAACCAGATCCTCGACGAAGCCCTCATCTGCCACGTCGCCTACATCGCGGATGACGGCGACCCGCGCGTGATCCCCACGATCCACGCGCGGATCGGCGACACCCTCTACTTCCACGGCTCCCGCGCCTCGCAGACCCTGCGCACCCTGCGGGACGGCGCCAACCTCGCCGTCACCGCCACGATCATCGACAGCATCCGCTTCGCGCGTTCGATGTTCGAACACTCCATGAACTACCGCTCGGTCGTCGCCTACGGCTCCCCCACCGAGGTGACCGACCTCGAAGAACTCCGCAGGGTCTTCAAGGCGATCACGAACCACGTCGCCCCCGGCCGCGGCGAAGACGCCCGCATGCCCACCGACGACGAGCTGCGCCAGACGCTCTTCCTGAAGATCCCGCTCGCCGAGGTGTCCGCCAAAGTGAGCACCGGCCAAGCGACCGACATCGACGCCGATTACGACCTCGACATCTGGGCCGGCATCATGCCCCTGCACACCGTTCCCGGCGAGCCGATCAACGACCCGTTGCTGAAGGCGGGGGTTCCCACGCCGGACTACATCACCGGCTGGAAGCGCCCCGGCGCTTCCGACGCGTGAGCGAGTCCGCCAGACCCACCCTCCGTCAGAACCTCCGAGGCATGCCTCGCGAGGCGTGGATCCTGTTCATCGGCGCGTTCGTCAACCGGCTCGGCACGTTCGTCCTGCCGTTCATCACGCTGTACCTGACCGATCGCGGCTACACCGTGCCGCAGGCTGGGTTGGGTCTCGCTGGATACGGCCTCGGCGCGATCGGCGCCCAGGGTGTCGGTGGCCTGCTCGCCGACCGGCTGGGGCGCCGCAACACGATCGCCCTCTCGATGTTCGGTGGGTCCCTGCTCACGCTCTCGCTGGTCTGGGTCTCCGGTCTGTGGGCCATCATCGGCGTCGTCATCCTGTTGGGGTTCGTCGCCGAGCTCTACCGTCCGGCCTCGAGCGCCTTGATCGTCGATCTGATCCCATCCGAGCGCCGGGTCGCGGCCTTCAGCACATACCGGCTGATGCTGAACCTGGGGTTCGCGGTCGGACTCGCGCTCGGCGGGGTGCTGGCGTCGCGGTCCTACGACCTGTTGTTCATCGGCGACGCCATCACCGCCGCGTCGTTCGGTGCGATCGCCCTCACGGCCCTGCCGCACGGCACCCGGACGACGAAGCACGACGAGCGGCATCTCGAGGGCACGGGGCGGATCATGGCTCGCGACACCGGATTCCTGCTGTTCCTCGGCGCGGTGTTCCTCACCGCATCGGTGTACATGCAGAACGCCACCACGTTCGCGCTCCATGTGAAGGATCTCGGGTACTCGGCGCAGACCTATGGCTTCCTGCAGGCCGGCAACGGCGCGCTGGTGGTGCTGTTCGAGCTGCCCGTCACCGCGTGGACGCAGCACCGCAACCGCACGCACATGGTGGCCCTCGGCGCCACGCTGGTAGGACTGGGCTTCGCCACGCTCGCGGTGGTCGAGGCGGTGCCGGGGCTGATCCTGATGGTGATCATCTGGACGCTGGGCGAGATCGTGGAATCGCCGGCCACCGCAGCGTTCGTGGGCGACCGAGCGCCGGACCACGCGCGCGGTCGCTACCAGGGCGCGCTGGGAGCCATGTACGGGTTCGCCGCGGTCGCAGGACCGTTGCTGGGCACCAGCATCTACCACATCAGCCCCACGGCGCTGTGGTGGGGCTGCGGCCTCGTCGGCCTCATGTCGGCAGGGCTGGCGTTGCGAGCCGGACATTTCCCGAAGCCGTAGCGCGCCCTCTCCATCGTTTTGCTATCTCGTCACAGGGGTATGGTCGAACCACCGACATCGTCATGGGGGAGAGACATGTCCAGGACTATCCGTTCATTGACCGCGTGGGTCGTCGCCGCGCTGTTGTTGTCCACATTGTCGACCGGTTCCGCCGTTGCGCGCAGCAGGATGGTGATCCGGGAGTCATTCAGCGGTACCGCCCCGGAACTGCCGAAGCGGTGGAAGGACGTCGACGGCGACTGGCGGCGCGTCGACGGGGTCGCCAAGATCGTGCCCTCGTCGGTCTCGATCCGAACCAACATCGCGTACTCGATCCGCTCGATGAAGAGCAGCTACGCGAAGCGCGGCCTCACGGTGAGCACCCGCCTTCGTCTGAGCCCCACCCACTCCAACGTCGGTGTGGTCGGTCCGTACAAGGACGTGGGCAACCACCTGTTCTGCAAGGTGGAGAAGACGCCGGTGCACCCCAACGGCTTCCTTGCGATCGGCCGACGGCTGCACGGGACGAAGCCCGCGATCCGCGTCCATGAGGACAACCTCGGTTTGGCCTCGGCGCGCCGATACACACTGAAACTGGTCCGCGACCGCTCGACCGTCACCTGCTCGATCGCGCGCCAGGGCACGGTCTACGGCTCGCTGGACTACACGCTGACGAAGCCGGATCGCCGCGCGTTCGGCAGTGGTAAGAAGACCGGCATCCGGATGCGGCTCGTGGCTCGCGGCACCCGGCGCGACGAAGACGACGGCCGTTCGGTCTTCGACACCTTCCGCGCCAGGACCCTGTCCTAGCTCAGGCTTCGGAGAGCTTCAGGCGAACGCACGATCGCTCGAGCGCCGCGGCAACCTGCAGCAGCGTGAGATCGCCCTCGTGCGTCACCGCGACCAAGGCGACGAGATCGGCGTCACCGGCTTCCACGTCCTGCCCGTTCAGGTTCAAGAACACGGTGGTGGCGAGCAGGGCGATGCGACCGTTCCCCTCGCCGAAGGGTCGCTCGCGGAGCATCGAGAGCAGCAGGGCGGCGGCCTTCAGGTGGATGCCGGGGTAGGCGTCGCGCTCGTCCTCGGTTCGGACCGGCTCATGGGCGACGCGCTTCAACAGATCCTGGTCGACCTCGACGTCAGGACCCAGCTCGGCTTCACCGATCGCGAACAGGTCGTCGGGCGTGAGCGCGCGGACCGTGGTCAGAGATCCTTCAGTTCGTCGAGGGCGGGACGGAAGCGTTCCCGAGCACGGTCGGTGAACCCGGTCACCGCGGCCCGATGGCCGCACTCATCCAGGTAGTCACGCAGGGCGTGGAGCACGTGCTCGTCGACGGGTTCGCCCGTGGCGAACGCCAACGTGCCCATGGCCTCGCCGATGTCTCGGGGGAGCCGGATCGTGAGCTGCTGGATGGTTACCTCCTGCCGACAGTGTGGCTGATGAACGTCGCAGCGGCGAACATCTCATCCGCCGAGCCGGAGTTGACGTTCCCCGGAGTTCCGGGTAGATATATCGAAGCGATATATGCATCCGATATATCGAGGCGTCACGTCCGTGACGACCGAACCTACCGAAGGGACACCCACCCACACCATGCTGGAGCTCGCGATCCTCGGATTGCTCAAGGAGCAGCCCATGCACGGCTACCAGCTCTCCCGGGAGCTGGGTGAGTCGCTGGGCGGGTTCTGGCGCGTGTCCTACGGCACCCTCTACCCCACCCTGCGGCGCCTCGAGCGCGCGGGCGAGGTCGAGACCGATGCCGAGGAGAGCGCCGGGCCCGGGCGTCGCAAGAAGGTCTACCGCATCACCGAGCAGGGCGAGATCGCCTTCTTCGAGCTGCTGCAGGAGACGCCCTCCGACAACTCGACCGAGGACACCCGCTTCCGGGTGCGCTTGGCGTTCTTCAAGTACCTGCCGCCGGAGACCCGGATCAAGCTGCTGGAACGCCGCCGCGCCTACCTGGAGGACCGGCTGTCCACCATCAAGGACTCGCTGAGCACCACACGTGCGCGGGTCGACGACTACACCCATGCCCTGATCGAACACGGGCAGACCTCGACCGAGAGCGACATCGCCTGGGTCGACGACCTGATCGCGGCCGAACGGACGCGATCGACGAAGACGAACGGCACCGAACGAGGGGGCAAGGAGCGTCGCACCTCGACGCTCCGCCGGAAGGAGCACACATCATGAGCAAGGTTCGCATCGCGATCGTCGGCGTGGGCAACTGCGCGTCGTCACTCATCCAAGGCCTGGAGTACTACAAGGACGCCGATCCACAGGACCGCGTCCCCGGCCTCATGCACGTCGAGCTGGGCGGCTATCACGTCCGCGACGTCGAGGTCGTGGCCGCGTTCGACGTGGATGCCAAGAAGGTGGGCACCGACGTCGCCGAGGCCATCTTGTCCGAGCCGAACAACACGATCCGGTTCGCCGATGTGGCTCACACGGGCGTGAAGGTCAACCGCGGTCGCACGCTCGACGGCCTTGGCACCTACTACCGCGACATGATCACCGAGTCCGAGCTGCCCGAGGCCGACGTGGTCCAGGTGCTGAAGGACGCGAAGGCCGACGTGCTCGTCTGCTACCTGCCGGTCGGATCCGAGCAGGCCGCGAAGTTCTACGCGCAGTGCGCGATCGACGCCGGCGTGGGGTTCGTGAACTGCCTGCCGGTGTTCATCGCCTCGACGCCGGAATGGGCGAAGAAGTTCGCCGACGCGGGCGTGCCGATCATCGGCGACGACATCAAGTCGCAGGTGGGCGCCACGATCACCCACCGGGTGCTGACGAAGTTGTTCGAGGACCGCGGCGTGAAGCTCAACCGCACCTACCAGCTGAACTTCGGCGGCAACATGGACTTCATGAACATGCTCGAGCGCGAACGCCTCACATCCAAGAAGATCTCCAAGACGCAGTCCGTGCAGTCGCAGCTGGAGAAGCCGCTCGACAAGCAGCAGATCCACATCGGACCGTCGGACCACGTGCCGTGGCTCGAGGACCGTAAGTGGGCCATGATCCGGCTCGAGGGCGAGAGCTTCGGCGGGGTGCCGCTCAGCATCGAGATGAAGCTCGAGGTCTGGGACTCCCCCAACTCCGCGGGCATCGTGATCGACGCGGTGCGCTGCGCGAAGCTGGCGATGGACCGAGGCGTGTCGGGCCCGTTGATCGGACCCAGCGCCTACTTCATGAAGTCGCCGCCCGTGCAGTTCAGCGACGAGGGTGCACACGACATGGTGGAGGAGTTCATCCTCGGAACCGGCGAAGCTGCCGACGCCGACTGGACCGCGTTCTTCGACAACCAGACCACCGGCGCCTGAGGGCGGCTGGAGCCCGCCCGGCCGGCGGCTCCAGCTATCCCCCGCCTGTGTAGAGGCAGAACGGATGGCCGGCCGGGTCGAACATGACCCGGACGTCGTCCTGCGGCTGGAAGTCGGCCTCCTGCGCGCCGAGGGCAAGCGCATCGGCGACCGCGAGCGCGAGGTCGCTCACCTCGAAATCGAGATGCAACATCATCTGCTGCGCGCCTTCGGCCGTCGGCCACACCGGCCGTACGTAGTCCTCGGCGCTCTGGAACGCGAGGTAGGCGACCCCGTCGGGCGGCACGATCGCGCAGCCGTCGTCGGATTCGTTCTCGATCGTCCAACCGAGCAACTCCGCGTAGAACCGGCCGAGCTCCGGCCCGTCGGGAGCCTCCAGCACGACGCCCCAATAGTCGTGCCGTGCTTCCCGAGGGGTCGAATCATCCAACTGCGTCCGTCCTCGCATATCGCCTCCGGTCAGCCTCGGGCGTCGAGCAGCCGCTGCAGTGGCTTCAGGTCGATCGGCTCCTCACCTTCCGTGCCGACGCCCAGGATGATGTGCTGCGCGCCGGCCTCGAGGTAATCATCGACGTTATCGACGTCGTCCGCGCCTCGGATCATCACGGTGCGTTCGATCTGCGCCGGATCTCGGCCGACCTTCTCGCACCACTCGTTGAGGATCGTGTTCTTCTTCGAGAAGTTCTCGGGCGGACCGAACGTGTTCCAGAGGTTGGCGTGCTCTGCCACGATGCGCAGGGTGACCTTCTCGCCGGCGCCGCCGATCAGGATGGGCAACGGCGACTGCACGGGTGGCGGGTTGAGGACCCGCAACCGAGCTTCGATCCGCGGCAGCGCCGCGTCCAAAGCCCGGAGGCGATCGACCGCCGTGCCGAACTCGTAGCCGTAGGAGTCGTAGTCGCGTTCGAACCAGCCCGACCCGATCCCCAGGATCAAGCGGCCGTGCGACAGGTGATCCACCGTCCGGGCGATGTCGGCCAGCAGGTCCGGGTTCCGGTAGGAGTTGCAGGTCACCATCATGCCGAAGTGCGCCTCCTCGGTATCGCACGCCATCGCGGCGAGCATCGACCAGCCCTCGAAGTGCGCGCCGTCCTCAGGTCCGTACAACGGATAGAAGTGGTCCCACGTGAAGATCGTGTCGACACCCATCGCGTCGGCCTCGCGCCACGCTCGGCGTAGCACGTCCATCGTCGTGTGTTGCGGGCGGATCTGGACTCCAACCTTGAAACGCGCCACGAGGATCACCTCCACGGCCACGACGAGGATCGTCGGACCTACCGAGACGCTATCGCGAAGCCCGACAGATGACGGCCCGGGGGCAAGTGCCGAGCGTCAGCTGACCTTGATGACTGCTTCGGCCGACCAGAAGGCTTCGCCTCCGTCGAGCGCCCGCATCCTGGCGTGGAACCGGTACTTGCCCTTGCCGGCGTTCGGGGTGAACGAGGTCTTGCGACCGACGACGCCGTGGCGCCAGTCGGCCCAGTCCTTGCCCGGCTTCCGGATCTGCACGTCGTACACGAACCCTTCGGGCGCCCCGACGGCGGCCCACGTCACGTGGAACGTTCGGTGAGGGCCGCCGCTAGCCGGACTGACGCGCATCGGGATGTCCACCCGGCCGCCCATCCCCGGATGCGGCGTGCAGGTGAATCGATAGACGCCCGCGGCCGGGAACGTGTACCACGTGCTGGGCTCGCCGGCTCCCACGGACCCCGAGTCGTACAGCTCCATCCCGCTGCTGTCGGTGGCCGTGTGGTGTGACGGCCCGACGAAGTCGAACACCACCGTCTGTCCGCGGCCCAACGGCACCGTGGTGGGATCGAACAGGAAGTCCGAAACCTCGACATGGACCCCATCGGGCGGCGTCACGGGCGGTTCGCTCGGGGATGCCGAGGGCGTTATGGATGGAGAGGCGGTGGGCGACGTTGTCACCGTTGGCGAAGGAGAAACGGTTGGGCTTGGCGTCACGGTTGGGCTTGGCGTCACGGTTGGGCTTGGCGTCACGGTTGGGCTTGGCGTCACCGTTGGGGTTGGCGTCACCGTTGGGGTTGGCGTCACGGTTGGCGTTGGCGTCACGGTGGGCGTTGGCGTCACGGTTTGCGTTGGCGACGCCGAGACCGTCGGCTGCCACGAGGGGTTCAGTTCGTCCGCAGCGTTGGACGCGAGGGCTGTTGCCGATCCGGTACTTGCATCAACGATCTTCAGATCGAACCCATTCGTGCCGTCGACGGCGACGAGCACCTTCTGTCCGTCAGGCGACCACGATGGCGTGTAGACCTGGCCGGTGGGGTCGTACCTGACGATGCTGTTCGTGCCATCCGCGCTGACTAGGTACAGCCTCGTCGCGTCGGTGAAGGCGCCGCCCGATCCCCGATAAGCAAAGGCGTCCCCCAGTGGAGACCAGGACGGCTCTCCCACGTTGAAGCCGGGAACGACACCAGACAATGTCACGCCCGCTTGCGACGTTCCTGCGGCGCTCATCGTGAACAGCCCTGCATCACCGTTCCTCGTGGACGTGAAGACCACGGAGGAACCATCGGGTGAGTAGTCGGGAGCCCAACTGCTGTTCGTTGCACCGGTGACCTGGACCGGGCTGCCGCCGACGGCGGGAACGGTCCAGATCTCTTTGTCGGCGTTCGCCGGACGAGTGCTCGCGAACGCGATCGTCGAGGCGTCAGGTGACCACACCGGCGCGGTGTCGCTGATCGCGTTCAGGGCCGGTGTGAGTTGGGTGGCATCCGTCCCGTTCGCGTTCATCTTCCAGATGCTCTTGCACGTCTGCGCGCAGTTCCCAGCTCGGACGAATGCGATCTCAGATCCATCAGGCGACCAGGAGGGCTCGCCGTCGAACGTTGCGTTCGTCGTGAGCTGCGTCAGAGCGGACCCATCGGCGGCCACAGTGAAGATCTCCGCGTCACCGTCACGATCGGACTGGAAGGCGATGAGGCCGTTCTGCGCCTGGACCACGGCGCCTGCCGGCCACCCGAACCACCCCACCACATAGCACGCAGTCAGGAGAACCGCAGGAAGCATCAACCAGAGACGTCGCATCAGGTTCCTATCGGCTTGTCGAGACCCATTCCCGAAGTCCGCACCTACGATTGGCGCGATGAGCGCCACCGGTGAACGCATCGGCACCACCCGCGATGCGCTCCGCCATGCCGATTTCCGGCGGTTGTTCTCGATCCGGCTGATCAGCCAGAGCGCCGACGGGTTGGTGCAGGCGGCGCTGGTGGCCTCGCTCGCGTTCTCGCCCGAACGCGCGACCACGGCCAGCGGGTTCGCGATCGCTTCGGCGATCGTGATCATCCCCTACTCGCTCCTCGGGCCGTTCGCCGGAGTCTTCATCGATCGATGGTCGCGACGCAAGATCCTGGTGATCGCGCCGTTGGTGCGCGCCGCGCCGGCGTTCCTGATCCTGGCGAGCCCGACGCGATACGCCTTCTGGTACTACGCCGGCGCACTGTTCGTGACCAGTGTGAACCGGTTCTTCCTGGCCACCGCCCAGGCGGTGGTGCCTCGGATGGTGCCCACCAAAGACCTGCTGGCCGCCAACGGCATCGCCACCGTGGGTGGCACCGTGGCGCTGCTCGTGGGCGTGTTCGCCGGCGGCCTGATCTCCGACGCGTTCGGCAACGGCGCGATCGTGACCGCTGCCGCGATCATGTGGCTCGTCACGTCGTTGATCGCCTGGCGAATCCGGAGCGATCTACGCCCCCACCTGCTGCCCGAAGCCTCGGACCTGCTCCGCCATCAGCTGCGGCGGGTGGGGTTCGAGTTCGTCGACGGGATCTCGCACATCGTGCGTACACCGCGTGCGATCGCGCCGATCACCTCGATCGCGGTCGACCAGATGGGCCAGGGCCTGGTGTTGGTGCTGGCGCTCGTGGTGTTCCGTGAACGGTTCGGCACCGGCGTGGGCTCGTTCTCGTGGTTGATCGGCGCGGGTGGCGTTGGCGTCTTCCTGGGGCTGGCCACCGTGGGGCTGCTCGACCGGCGGTTCTCCCGTGAACGCATCGTGGCGTTCTCGTTCGCGTTCGGCGGCGTCGCGTTGCTG
>JBKPMF010000191.1:0-4300 GCA_046732015.1 Actinomycetota bacterium | reverse complement strand
GCGACCTCGCGTTCTCGCCGTCGAACAAGGTGCTGAGCCAGACCACCAAGATGTCGGCCTGGGCCCCCACGAAGGCCCTGGAGCCGGGGGTGTTCGCGTGGCGGATCCGCCGCCTGGACGCCGACGGCAGGCAGGGTCCGTGGTCGAACGGTCGGAAGTTCACGCTGTCGAAGGCCGACACCACCACGACCGTCGGCGTGACGAAGACGGCGTCGAAGCTGAAGGCGTCGGGTACGCTCACGCCGCCGCTCGAGGGTTCCACGATCTCGCTGGTGCTCTCACGCAAGCAGAGCGGCAAATGGGTGAAGGTGGCGGAGAAGGAGCCCTCGGTGAAGGCCGGTGGCGGCTTCAACACCTCGTTCGCCCGGCCGAAGTCCGGCTCGTGCAAGGTGGTGGCGAAGTTCGCCGGCACCGGGCTGTACGCGTCCAGCAAGGACACGACGCAGTTCCCCTGCTGATCGACGACCGGCTTCGGGGCGGCGCGTGATGGAGCGCAGGAGGTGCGGCGTGAAACGCATGGGCTCGCTGGTGACGATCGTGGTGCTGGCGCTCGCCCTGTTCCCCGGGATCGCCCGGGCAGGGGTGCCCGATGCCGACGACACCAGCGGTCCGTTCGACCTTCGCCAGGTGGATGTCAGGCCCAAAGGCGAGGACCGCTTGATGCTCACCGTGCGGTTCTGGCCGGGGTTCACGTCATCGGCTCTGCGATACGGCAGCACCTTGGACCCGGACCGCCGGGTTTACGCCGTGATCCAGGGCGCGCCCGACGGCGACTTCACGAACGGCGCCTTCCAGCACGACGGGTATCTCTTCCGTCGGGCGGGCGAGATCTGGTTCCGCAACGGCGAATTCGGTTCATCGCCGTGCTGCTGGACGAGCAAGGTGACGCGCGTCGATCCGTCCACCCTGCGGGTTCGGTTCGTCCCGTGGTGGGTTCGGCTCGAAGAGGCGGACAACGACATCCCGCTGAGGGTGCGCGTCGCCACGACGTGGTGCGCCGATGGGACGTGCGTGCGAGACCACTCGAGGTGGGGCTACTCCTGAGCCTTCGGCTCCTGCCGGTTAGGCGCCGAGGAGCCTGAGGGTGGCGAAGGTCGCCGAACGGGCCCCGGCCCGTCCCACGATGACGACTGCGCCATCGGGCTGAATCGCGACGTCGTTCGCGATCCGCGCAGCGGCCGGGTCCGTGGTCACCACCCCGTCGCTGAACGTGTGATCGAGGTCGCCATCGGGTTGGAACCGCACCACCCAGGCTCTCGGCAGGAACGGACCGCCCGCCCCGGAGACGCCGGCCATCACGATGTCGTCGTCGTCCTGGACCACGACCGACGTCGCCGTGTCCGGCCGGTTCGTGACATTGAGGCTCCGGGTGCCCTCGGTGCTGAAGCTCGGATCGAGCTGGCCCGACGGATCGAGCTGGATCATCCCCGAACGCGTGTCGGTGTCGAATCCTCCGACCCCGGAGGTGCCCACCACCAGGATCTGACCATCGTTGCCGATCGCCACGTCGAAGGCGACGTTGCCGTAGCTCGACAGTTCCTCGATACGAACGCCGTCGAGATGGAAGGTGTCGTCGAGCTGGCCGCTCTCTACGTATCGCACCTCGGCCCAGCGCTGGCCGGCTCCTCCCGGTGCGAAGCGTGCCGTCCCGACCACGACGATCGCACCGTCGGCCTGGATCGCGACCGCCGCCGCGACGTCCTTCCTCTTGGTGAGGTTCGTGCGGGCGACGCCGTCGGCCGAGAACGAGTCGTCGAGCCGGCCGTCGGTCTCATACCGAGCGGTGACGAAGGCGCCGCCCGAATGACCCACCACGACGATCCGGTCCTCGCCGTCGATCGCGACGTCCATCGCCCCCTCATCGGCCCCTGGGAACGAGGTCAGCACGGCCCCGTGATCGCCGAACGAGGGATCAAGCGTGCCGTTCGCCCGGTACCGCACGACGGCGAACCCGCCACCCGGTCCCGTCGACGTGCCGACCACCACGATCCTGCCGGTCGATTGCAGGGCGACGTCGGTGGCCACGTCCGGGCCCGGGCCGACGTCGGTCCGGACCTTGCCCTCTTCGCCGAACCCGTCGTCGAGGGTTCCGTCGGCGGCGTAGCGCACGACGCCGAACCGCGGGCCCGCACGACCGACGACGACGATGGACCCATCACTTTGGAGGGCGAGCCCGAACGCCGTGTCTCGGCCGCCCCGATCCGAGGAGAGGTTGGTGTGCACGACGCCGTCGCCGCCGAACGTGGGGTCGAGGTCGCCGGGGGCGGCCAGAGCGGTGGCCTGGGTCAGGCACAGTGCCGCCGCCACCATGAGCCCGATCCGCTTGTCGCTCATCACCCTCCCGGCGAGGACGATACGCCGAGGGTGTGCGCGCTGCTACCGATCGGCGGGTGGAGTCGACGTGACCCGTGGTGCTTCGTCGAAGCCTGAGCGCGGAGCTTCGACTCGTACACTCGCTGGTGAGTGCAAGGGGGCGGTCGCGTGACGAAGGGGATCTTGGAACGGCTGGCGGAAGGCCGGGTGCTGGGCGACGGCGGCTACCTGCTGGAATTGGAGAAACGCGGGTACGTGCAGGCGGGGCCGTTCACGCCGGAGGTGGTGATCGAGCATCCGGAGGCGCTGGCGCAGCTGCACCGCGAGTTCCTGATGGCGGGCGCCGAGGTGCTCCAGACCATGACCTTCTACGCCAGCGACGACAAGCTCGCCACCGTGGGCCTCGCCGATCGCGTGGACGACATCAACCGGACGGCCGTCCGCATCGCTCGCGAGGTCGCCGCCGAGGGCGACGCGCTCGTGGCCGGCAACCTCTCCCTCACCTGGGCCTACGACCCCGCGGATGCCGCCAGTCCCGATCACGTCCGCACGCTGCTCGACCGCCAGCTCCAGGATCAGCTCGATGCCGGACCGCCCGACTTCTGGATCGGCGAGACGTTCTCGTTCCTGGGCGAGGCGCTCCTGTTCGTCGAACGCGCGAAGCAGACCGGCCTGCCCGTCATGGTGACGATGTCGTTCGAGACCCTGCCGGCGAAGACCTACGAGGGCGACATCCCCGGCGAAGCCGCGAAGAAGCTGGCCGATGCCGGCGCCGACATCGTCGGCGTGAACTGTCTCAATTCTCCGGTCCAGCAGCTGCCGATCGCCGCTGAGATGGTGAACGCCGTCGGCGGTGCGGTGCCGGTGGCGGCCCAGCCGGTCGCTTACGCCACCACCGAGGAGCGGCCCGACTTCACGGCGTTCGACGAGTTCCCGACCGAGCTCACCGCGATGACGCTCCCCCGCGGCGACCTCGCGCGGTTCGCGGCCGATGCCCGTGAGGCGGGCGTGCGCTACATCGGTTCGTGCTGTGGATCGGTAGCCGAGCACGTGCGTGAGATGGCCAAGGTGCTGGGCAAACGTTCCTCGCACGAACGCGAGTGGCGATCGAGCACCGGCAAAGCGATGTCGGCCTACGAGTACTACGAGGACGAGCGCAGCAGCTAGTCCGCGGGCTCGTCGTCGGTGACGGCGCCGCCGAACTCGGTGATGCGCGCCACCTCCAGCAGGATCGTCCGCGCGGCGTGCAGCATGCCGGCCGCCTCGGTCGAGAAGCCCTCTGCCTGCTCCATGCGTTGGAGGTCCTGGATCAGGCGGTCGAGCTCGGTACGAGGATCATCGGCCATGGGTGAAGCCTGCCACAGGCACGGCCGATGCGTTCTGCCTCCCGTTTCCATTGCCTCCCTGAGGGAATGGCTGCACCGTGGACGTCAACGCACCGATCGAGAAGCTGGACGGATTCCAGCGAACCCACGCGTGGGTGGGCTTCCCCTACGCCGTCATCAAGCGCTTCGGTGACAGCGGAGCCGGATCGCTCGCCGCCTCCCTCGCCTACTACGGGTTCTTCTCGCTGTTCCCGTTGCTGATGGTGTTCACGTCCGTCGCGGGGATCGTCCTCCGCGACCGGCCCGACCTCCAGGACCAACTCCTGGACTCTGCCCTGGCCCAGTTCCCGGTGATCGGCACCCAGATCCGGAGCAACGTCGGCCAGATCGACGGCTCGGGTCTGACGCTGGCCATCGGGATCGTCCTGGCGCTGTGGGCGGGCCTCGGCGCCGTGCGCGCAGCCCAGGTCGCCATGGACACGGTTTGGGACGTCCCCCGGAAGCATCGGCGTGGGACGCCGGCGTCGATCGCGATGGCACTGGTCATGCTGGCGGTGCTGGGCGTTTTCGTCCTCGGAGGCGCGGTGCTCGCCGGGCTGGCGACCGGCGCGAGCGGCATCCCGGGAACCGTCCTGGCGTTGGCGGGCTCGGCGGTCCTCAAC
>JBKPMF010000190.1:0-9359 GCA_046732015.1 Actinomycetota bacterium | reverse complement strand
GGCGGCGGTGCCGTCACGATCGAGGGCGCGTGAGAAGCTTGCCGCTCGACGTGAGCGGATCTGATCACCCAACCGGCACACCGATGGGAGAGCGCCGAGGGCCATCAACATCCTGCCGTCGTGAACGCCCGATCGCTCAGGGGTACTTGCACTCGATCTCGCTGAGGAACGCCTCGGACAGTCGTCGCAGGTCCTCGATGCTCAGGCTGATCTCGTCTCCCACGTGCAGCTTCAGGACCGATGAACCCGGATCCATCTTGATCTGCTTGTCGGCCGCCATGAGACCGTCGTTGTCGCGCAGGGAGTTGCAGATCACGCGTACCTCGTTGAGCGGATTGCCGTCCTTCAGCTCGAGGTTGCGGCTGCGATGCAAGAAGTAGTCGTCCACCACCATGACCATGTGGTTGCAGAACCAGGGCTCGAACTCAGCGAGCGCCGCGTGCAGCCTCGTTCCGTCCTTCGCGCCCACCTGGGCCGCGGCCGCCACCACGTTCCCGTAGGCCTCGATCTGGCCTTCGATCTTGGCGCGACATCCATCGACGTAGGTTCGCGGGTAGCTGTTCACCGAGAGCATGTCATCCTCCTTCGTTCGGTCGAGCGGGGCCGGGCGCCGTGCCGAGCTCGGCGACCCGGCGTTCGAGCAAGCGTCGCTCGGCGTCGTCGTGCACCAGGGTCAACGCGCGGCGGTAGGCGTCGCGCGCCTCGTCAGGCCGACCGAGCCGGCGGAGCAGTTCGCCTCGCGTCGCGTGCAGATAGTGGTAGTCCTCCAGCGCCAGGCCATCCACGAGGTCAAGACCCGCCTGTGCACCGGCCGCCTCCGCTACCGCCACGGCCCTGCTCAGCTCAACCACCGGCGAACCGGTGAGCTGCGCGAGCTCGCCGTACAGCGTCGCGATCTGCGGCCAGTCGCGCGGTTCCTCCGTGTGCAGTGATGCGATCGCCGCCTGCACGACGTAGGATCCGCGCCCGCCGAGGCCCAACGCCCTGTCCAGGACCGCGCGACCGTTGGCGATCTGCTCGGTGTCCCAAAGGGATCGGTCCTGGTCGACGAGGAGCACCAGGTCGCCGTCCCGGAACCGTGCTCCTCGCCGGGCGTCGTGCAAGAGCATCAACGCCATCAGACCGAGCACCTCGGGTTCTTCGGGCATGAGCTCCGTCATGGCGCGGCCGAGCTGCAGCGCCTCGACGGCCAGGTCGCCGCGGCCGCCGTAGCCCTGGTTGAAGATCAGGTACACGACGGCGAGCACCGAATCCAACCGCTCGGGCAGCAGGGACTGGGGCGGCACCCGGAACGGGATCCCCGCCGCCGCGATCTTCCGCTTCGCGCGCACCAGCCGTTGTGCCATCGTCGGTTCCGGCACCAGGAACGCGTGAGCGATCTCCACGGTGGTGAGCCCGCCGAGCGTCCGGAGCGTGAGGGCCACCTGCGCGTCGACGGCGAGCGCCGGATGGCAACAGGTGAAGATCAGCTCCAGCCGCTCATCGGGGAACGTGGTCGCGTCCATGTCGATCTCGGTTGCCTCCGGCGCCTCGAGCAGGCGCGTCTTCGTGGCCAGCGTGCGATCGCGGCGGATGCGATCGATCGCACGGTTCCTCGCGGTGGTGACCAGCCAGACGCCGGGGTTGGACGGCGTGCCATCGCGCGCCCACCGTTCGGCGGCGATCGCGAAGGCCTCCTGCGCGGCTTCCTCGGCGAGGTCGAAGTCGCCGAGGAAGCCGATCAGGGCAGCGAGGACACGTCCCCACTGGTCGCGGAAGACCTGGTCGAGGATCGTTACCACTCCGCGAGCGGTCGCACCTCGATCGCGCCGCCCATGCTGGCCGCCGGGATGCGGGAGGCGAGCTCGATCGCGGCGTCGAGGTCGTCGGCTTCGAAGAACAGATAGCCGCCGATCGACTCCTTGAGTTCGGCGAACGGACCGTCGGTGGTCAGCGTCTTCCCGCCGGCCACGCGCACGGTGGTCGCGGTCTCGGGCCCCTGCATCTGCTGGCCCGGCGTGACACCCGGTGTCTCATTGATGCCCTGGTAGGCGGCGTAGACCTTGCCCTTCTCTTCGTCCGAGAGGGCCTCCCACTCAGCCGACGGCGGCACCGGGGTGGAGCCCTGGTGGATCAGCAGCATGTACTTCATCGCGTCCCCCTTCTGGGATCGGGTCGCGCATAAGACGAACGAAGGACCGCGGAATCGACAGCTCCTCGCGAGAAAAGACGATAGCGGTGATCGCGGCCCTCGATCTGTGCCTCCATCGGTTGTCTCAGGACCATTCTGGGAAGGTGGCTCCCTGCGGGTTGGACCTTCGTGACGCACCCGTCAGAGGAGGAACGGTCGATGGAACACGGAACCGGTGTGCCGAGCGAGATCGACGGCCCCGGTGGTCCGGGGAAGACCTTCACCACGGAGAGCGCCGGCCTCCCGGACGTCATACGACCCGAGGCGGCCCGGCTTCAGGACGGGGACCGCTTCGCGTTCCGGATCGGACCCGTCCGCAAGCGTCTCGACGACGCGGACCTGCGGATGCTCGCCTACAACGGTTCGATCCCCGGGCCGACCCTCCATGTCGATCAAGGCTCCGAGATCACGGTCGACGTGACCAACGATGGGGACGTCGAGGCGACCGTCCATTGGCACGGGCTTCGCTTGGAGAACCGATACGACGGGGTCCCCCACGAAACGCAGGCGCCGATCGCGATCGGGGAGACCTTCACGTACAAGGTGCAGTTCCCGGACGCCGGCTTCTACTGGTACCACCCGCACATCCGCGAGGACTTCGGGCTCGAGATGGGCCTCTACGGCACGATCGTCGTCGAACCCTCGGACGCCGGGTACTGGCCCCCGGTCGACCGGCACCTCGCCCTCACGCTGGACGACCTGCTCGTCGAGGATGGGCACATCGCGGCGTTCAACACGGCGGGACCGAACTACGCCGCGATGGGGCGGTTCGGGAACGTGATGTTGATCAACGGGGAGCCGTCGTTCTCCGCGGATGCGAGCCCCGGCGAGGTCGTCCGCCTGTTCGTCGTCAACACCGCGAACACACGGATCTTCAACCTGGCGATCGTGGGGGCCCAGGCGAAACTCGTCGGCGGTGACAGCGGCCGGTATGAGCGGGAGACGTTCATCGACGAGATGCTGCTCTCGCCGTCGGAGCGTGCCGTGATCGACGTCCTCTTCGACGCACCCGGACCCGTCAAGCTCGAACATCGCACGCCCGGGCACACGTACGACCTCGGAGGATTCTCCGTCGCCGGCGATCGCGTCGAAGGAGCGGCGTCGACCTTCGAGATCCTGCGCGTGGATCCCGATCTCACGGCCGTGCATCAGGCGATCGACCCCGACCTCAAGCGTCCGCCGGACAAGGTGCTGGCGTTCTTCTCGAAGATGCCCTTGCTCTACGGAGGAGGCACGGCCGAGTCCTACGTCTGTCCGATGCATCCGGAGGTGACGTCTAGCGAGCCCGGGACCTGCCCGAAGTGCGGCATGAAACTCATCGGTGTCGAACCAGCGGCCCCTGCGTCCTACGTCTGCCCGATGCATTCCGAGGTCACCGCGACCGCACCGGGTATCTGTCCCGGGTGCGGGATGACACTCGTGCCGTCCGAAGCATCGGCGCCAGCGGCCCCGCCCCACGAGGCGAACCACGGCCACCACGACACGGGCGATGGCCTCGAGTGGGAGGACCTGATGCCGGACATCAACCGGGCATCGGATGCCGGCAACATGATCTGGCAGCTCATCGACCGGGAGACGGGAGCCGAGAACGGAGCGATCTCGTGGTCGTTCACCGTCGGTGACCGGGTGAAGATCCGGCTGGTCAACGAGATGGAGTCCGACCACCCGATGCACCATCCGTTCCACATCCACGGAGCGGGCAGGTTCCTCATCCTTGCTCGCGACGATGAGCCCGAGGCCAACCTCGTGTGGAAGGACACCGTCCTCGTGCGGGCGGGCGAGACGGTCGACATCCTCCTGGACGTGTCGAATCCCGGGCTCTGGATGGCGCACTGTCACATCGCCGAACACAACCAGAGCGGCATGATGTTCAGCTTCAACGTCTCGCGACGCCCCGATGCGTCGCGGCCCTGACGGCAGGACCAGATCGAGATCGCCGAAACCGATCACTGAGACCGTTGGCGTGAACCAGACCCGTTCCCGTTCGCGCGGCCCATGTTGCGAGCCCCAGGTTGACAGGGGATTCCTCGCCTCTACACTGTCATGACCATGTTCATGCGGACGATCATCTCCGGACGCAGCGACCTCGTACTTATTACGTAGGCGCGACCAGGCCCGCAGAGGCCTGTGCTCGCGCCTGATGACCCCTCGGAACCCGGGGGGTTTTTGTTACCCCCTCGCCACGCGAACGCCACGTGAACACCGGGCAACGGGTCCGGAGACAAGGAGACCACCATGCGGTACGAGTTCGAGCGAGACGGCACCGTCGTCGCCAGCGTGCTCTGGGAGGGTCCCGGCCAGGTCACGGTCGAGACCGCCGAGCCGTCGACCCGCTCGGTCGTGGACCGCTACCTCAGCTCCGAGGTGGTCTACCTGGGCTCCGGGTTCGACTTCGGTGAGGATCAGGAGCAGGACGTGCTGCAGATGCGCCGCCGTGACTGGACCCCGTGGGAGTTCGAGCGCGCATGCCGCAACCTGGCGCACCGCCTGCAGGCCCACGTCCGGCGGGTCGAGACCGGCCCGGTCGAAGCTCGAGCGGAAGCCGCGACGCGATGACCAAGATGTCCGGCGCGGAAGCGCTGCTCAAAGCCCTGGAGGAAGAAGGGGTCGAGAACATCTTCGGCATCCCCGGTGGCGCGAGCATGCCGATCTACGACCCCCTGGTGGACAAGAGTTCGATCCGCCACATCCTGTGCCGCCATGAGCAGGGCGCCGGCCACGCCGCCGAGGGCTACGCCTGGGCCACCGGCAAGGTCGGCGTGTGCATGGCCACCAGCGGCCCCGGCGCCACGAACCTGGTGACGCCACTCGCCGACGCCAAGATGGACTCGGTGCCGATCGTCGCCATCACCGGCCAGGTGCCGACCCCGGTGGTGGGCAACGACGCCTTCCAGGAAGCCGACATCACCGGCATCACGATGCCGATCACGAAGCACAACTTCCTGGTGAAGGATCCCGCCGACATCGTGTACACCGTGCGCGAGGCCTTCCACATCGCCTCGACCGGCCGTCCCGGCCCCGTGCTGATCGACCTGCCGAAGGACGTGCTGATCGCCTCCACCACCTACAAGTGGCCCGACTCGATCACGCTCCCCGGCTACAAGCCCACCACCAAGGGCAACAACCGCCAGGTGAGTGAAGCGGTGAAGCTGATCCTGAAGGCGAAGCGGCCCGTGCTGTACGTAGGTGGCGGGGTGATCAAGGCCGACGCCAGCAAGGAGCTGTTCCAGCTGGCGACCATCGGCAAACTGCCGGTCATCACCACGCTGATGGCGCGCGGCGCCTTCCCCGACTCCCACGAGCTGTGCCTGGGCATGCCCGGCATGCACGGCAACTACACCGCGGTCACCGCGATGCAGAAATCCGATCTGCTGATCACATTGGGCGCGCGCTTCGACGACCGCGTCACCGGCAAGCTGGCCGGCTTCGCCCCGAACGCGAAGGTGATCCACGTCGACATCGATCCCGCCGAGATCGGCAAGAACCGTGCCGTCGACGTGCCGATCGTGGGCGACTGTCGCGACGTGATCGGCAAGCTCCACGCCGAGCTGGCAAAGCGTCAGGACGAAGGCGACGGGCTGCCGGACCGTTCGGCCTGGATCGACCAACTGCACGCCTGGCAGGAGGAGTTCCCCTACAAGTACGACCAGCAGCCCGACGGTGCGTTGAAGCCGCAGTACTGCGTCGAGCGCCTGCGGGCGTTCGCGGACGACGACACGATCCTCGTGAGCGGCGTGGGCCAGCACCAGATGTACGCCTCGCAGTTCTGGGGATTCGAGAAGCCTCGCCACTGGATCAACTCCGGCGGCCTGGGCACCATGGGCTTCGCGGTGCCGGCGGCCATGGGCGCCAAGGTGGGCCAGCCGGACAAGCGGGTCGTGGCGATCGACGGCGACGGCTGTTTCCAGATGACGGCCCAGGAGCTCGCCACCAGCGCCACGGAGAACATCCCGTTCGTGACGGCCATCCTGAACAACGGCTACCTGGGCATGGTGCGACAGTGGCAGGAGCTGTTCTTCGACGAGCGGTACTCGGGCGTGTGGCTCGACCCGAACGTCCCCGACTACGTGAAACTCGCTGAGGCCTACGGCGCCGTCGGCTTGCGCGTCGACAGCCCCGGCGAGGTCGATGCCGCCATCGAGAAGGCCTACTCGGTCACCGATCGCAGCGTGGTGATCGACTTCCGGGTCGACCCGTCCGAGATGGTGTTCCCCATGGTGCCCTCGGGTGCCTCGAACGACGACATCATCGTGGGGCCTGAGGCCATCACGCCCACCACCGACCCCGCGGAGGCACCGATCGCATGACGAATCAGGACGCGCTGCACACGATCTCGGTGCTGGTGGAGGACCGACCCGGCGTGCTCACGCGCGTGGCCGGTCTGTTCGCCGCGCGGGGCTACAACATCGATTCGCTGGCCGTGGGTCCCACCGAGACCCCCGGCCTGTCGCGCATGACCATCGTGGTCAACGTCGAGGACAATCCGCTCGAGCAGGTCACGAAGCAGCTCAACAAGCTCGTCAACGTGATCAAGATCCTCGAGCACGAGCGTGGCTCGGCCGTCGAACGCGAGCTCATGCTGGCGAAGATCCGTGCCCAGGGAGACGTTCGCGCGCGCATCATGGAGATCTGCGAGGTCTTCCGCGTGAACATCGTCGACGTCACCGCGACGACGTTGACCGTCGAGGCCAGTGGCAAGCCCGAGAAGCTCGAAGCGCTCCGCGAGCTCCTCAACGAATACGGCATCGTGGAGCTCTCGCGCACGGGGCGCATCGCGCTCGCGCGCGGAGACCGAGGCATCCGCGAGCGTGTCCTCAAGAGCGCGAGCGCCTAGCAGTCCGACGACCAGACCGACCGTACGGAAGGGACCGGGGAACCACCATGGCGACGATCTACTACGAGAAGGACACCGACACCGGCGTGCTCGCCGATCAGAAGATCGCCGTGCTCGGGTTCGGCAGTCAAGGCCACGCGCACGCGCAGAACCTGAAGGACTCGGGCTTCGACGTGCGGGTCGGCCTGCGGCCCGGTTCGGCGTCGCGCCGGCAAGCCGAAGACGCCGGGCTGCGCGTGCTCGACACCGCCGAAGCGGTCGCCGAGGCCGACGTCGTCATGTGCCTGCTCCCCGATACCTCGCACGGGGCGGTCTATGCCAGCGACATCGAGCCGAACCTCAAGGACGGCGACATGCTGATGTTCGCCCACGGGTTCTCGATCCACTTCGGCACGGTCGTGCCACCGGCGGGCGTCGACATCACGATGATCGCGCCGAAAGGCCCGGGGCACCTGGTGCGCCGCACCTACGTCGAGGGCAACGGCACGCCGGGTCTGGTCGCCGTGCAGCAGGACGCCACCGGCAAGGCGCTGGAGCGCGCCCTGGCCTACGGCAACGCGATCGGCTGCGCGCGTCCCGGCATCATCCAGACCACCTTCAAGGAAGAGACCGAGACCGACCTGTTCGGCGAGCAGACGGTGCTGTGCGGCGGTATCAGCGAGCTGATCCGCAACGGGTTCGAGACGTTGGTCGAAGCCGGCTACCAGCCCGAGATCGCCTACTTCGAGTGCCTGCACGAACTGAAGCTGATCATCGACCTGATCTACGAGGGCGGTCTGTCGTGGATGCGCTACAGCGTCAGCGACACCGCCGAGTACGGCGACTACGTGAGCGGTCCGCGCGTGGTCGACGAGCACGCGCGCGAGCAGATGCGCGCCGTGCTCACCGACATCCAGGACGGCACGTTCGCCCGGAACTGGATCGCCGAGGCCGACGCCGGGTTCCCGGAGTTCCTCCGACTTCGGAGCCAGGCGCGCTCGTCCCAGCTCGAGGACGTAGGACGGCAGCTGCGTCAGATGATGCCCTGGTTGGAGAGCGAGAAGAAGGTGCCACCGGTATGAGCGATGGAGCAGGCAACGTAGGCAACGTAGTCCCGGGAAACGTTCGGATCTTCGACACCACACTGCGAGACGGGGAGCAGGCTCCCGGGATCGCGCTCACGAAGGCCGAGAAGGTCGAGATCGCCGAGCAACTGGCCCGGCTCAACGTCGACATCCTCGAAGCCGGGTTCCCGATCTCCTCCGACGGCGAGTTCAACGCCGTGCGCGAGATCGCCGACACGGTGAAGGGCCCGGTGATCGCGGCGCTCGCGCGCACCGCCACCGGCGACATCGAGCGCGCCGCCGAGGCGCTGAAGGGCGCCGACCGCTGGCGCATCCACACGTTCATCTCCACCAGCGACGTGCAGCGCGAGTCGATGCTGAAGATGAGCTACGACCAGGTACTGAACGCGATCCGCGAGAACGTGAAGCTCGCCAAGAGCTACACGGAGGACGTGGAGTTCAGCGCGCAGGACGCCACCCGCACGCCGCTCGAGTTCCTGCTCGAGTGCTTCAAGCTCGCCGTGCAGTGCGGCGCCACCACGATCAACGTCCCTGACACCGTGGGCTACGCCACGCCCACCGAGTTCGGCGAGCTGATCCGTGTCGTGCGCGATCAGACGCCCGACGACGTCACGATCTCAACGCACTGCCACAACGATCTGGGTCTGGCGGTCGCGAACTCGCTGGCCGGCATCGAGAACGGCGCCGGGCAGGTCGAGGTGGCGGTCAACGGCATCGGCGAGCGCGCAGGCAACTGCTCGCTGGAAGAGATCGCCATGGTGGTGCGCACCCGTGGGCAGGCGCTAGAGCGCAGCCACGGCCTGAACATCCGCGAGATCATCCGGACCTCGCGGCTGGTCGCCATGACCACGGGGTACAGCGTGCAGCCGAACAAGGCCGTGGTGGGCTCCAGCGCGTTCGCGCACGAGAGCGGCATCCACCAGCACGGCGTGCTCAGCAACCGCGCCACCTACGAGATCATGGATCCGGTCGAGATCGGCCTCGAGGGCAACTCCCTGGTGTTGGGCAAGCACTCCGGCCGGCACGCGTTCATCGACGCGCTCGACAAGATCGGCGTCACCCTGGACGAGGACCACATGAACCGAGCGTTCGGTCGCTTCAAGGACCTGGCAGACCGCAAGGTGCAGATCACCGACCAGGACCTGTCGGCGATCGTGGCCGAGGAGCTCGGCGCCACCGACGAGGACGTCCTCGTGATGGAGTCCCTGCAGATGGGCGGCGGCACGCATCTGCAGCCGCGTGCCACCGTGCGGCTGACCAAGGGCGAGGAGGTGGTGGAGGAATCCGCGAT
>JBKPMF010000189.1:0-13328 GCA_046732015.1 Actinomycetota bacterium | reverse complement strand
TCCACGACCTCCTCGACCACCGGCGCCGCGACCTGGCCGAGGTCATCACGCAGCAGCACGGCAAGGTCCTGTCGGATGCGCTGGGCGAGGTGGCCCGGGGCCTGGAGAACATCGAGTTCGCCTGCGCCATCCCGCACCTGTTGAAGGGTGGGTTCACCGAGCAGGCGTCCACGGGCGTCGACGTGTACTCGATCCGTCAGCCGCTCGGGGTGGTGGCGGGCATCACGCCGTTCAACTTCCCGGCGATGGTGCCCATGTGGATGTTCGCGAACGCGATCGCGTGCGGGAACACGTTCATCCTGAAGCCCAGCGAGAAGGACCCGGGCGCGCCCCTGTACATCGCCGAGCTGCTGAAGGACGCCGGCCTTCCCGACGGCGTGTTCAACGTCGTGCAGGGCGACAAGGTCGTGGTGGACCGGCTCCTGGCGCACCCCGACGTCGAAGCAGTGAGCTTCGTCGGGTCCACGCCGATCGCGAAGTACATCTACGCCACGGGCACCGCGAACGGTAAGCGCGTGCAAGCGCTCGGTGGCGCGAAGAACCACATGGTGGTGCTGCCAGATGCCGACATCGACATGGCGGCCGACGCCGCGGTGAGCGCGGCCTACGGGTCGGCCGGCGAGCGCTGCATGGCGATCAGCGTCGCGGTCGCGGTGGGCGATGCCGGTGACCGCTTGGTGGAGGCCATCAAGGAGCGCCTGCCGCTGGTCAAGATCGGCAACGGTCTCGAGCCAGAGTCCGAGATGGGACCGCTCGTGACTCGTGAGCATCGGGACAAGGTGGCCGGCTACCTCGACTCGGCGAAGGCGCAGGGCGCCACGATCGTGGAGGACGGACGCGAGCACGGGTTGTACCGCGAGAGCGACGGCTTCTTCCTGGGGGTCTCCCTGATCGACCACGTCACCACGGACATGGACGCCTACAAGGACGAGATCTTCGGACCCGTGCTCGAGGTGATGCGCGCGGACAGCTACGACGAAGCCCTCGGGTTGGTGAACGACAACCCCTACGGCAACGGCACCGCGATCTTCACGCGCGACGGCGGCGCGGCTCGCGCGTTCCAGTTCGATGCGCAGGCGGGCATGGTGGGCGTCAACGTGCCCATCCCCGTGCCGGTGGGCTACTACTCGTTCGGCGGCTGGAAGGATTCGCTCTTCGGCGACAGCCACATGTACGGCCCTGAAGGCGTGAACTTCTACACCAAGGGCAAGGTGGTCACCGCGCGCTGGCCCGACCCGGGCACGTCGAGCGTCGACCTCGGATTCCCACGAACGCGATGAGGATGGCTCGATGATGGCCAGCGCCCAGGAGTTCCTTGAACGGGAAGCAGCATCCTGGGATGCCTTCGAGGCCCAGGTCGATCGCGTCGCTCCCGACCAGCGCGAGGTTCCGGGCGTCGTGGAGGGATGGTCGCTGAAGGACGTGGTGTGGCATTGCGCCTATTGGGCCCGATACTCCGCCGACCACCTGGTGATGGAGGGTGACGGTCCGTTCACCGATCCCTTCGCCGCCCACCCCGACGAGTACTGGGACGGGGTGAACGCCGAGATCGCCGAAGCCTCGAGCGCGATGTCCTGGGACGACGTGTGGGAGGGCGCCGGCGATGCCAGGGCCAGCGTGCGTTCCGTGGTCACCAGGCCGGGGCTGACGTCGGCGGCGATCGACTTCGCCGCCGAGGAGTCCTGGGTCCACTACGACGAACACGCCGAACACGTGCGGGCGTTCGCCGACGCCCTGGGGTGATCGTCAGCCGCCGGTCCGCATGAACCAGAGGCGCGGAGCGTCGTCGGTCGCGCGGCCTTCGAACACCGTGCGGAACCCGAACCGCTCGTAGTACGCGACGTTCGCTTCGACCGCGGTTTCGAGGAAGGCGTCCACACCGTCGCGCGCCGCGCGCTCGAGTCCGAACCGGATGAGGGCGCTCCCGATACCGGTGCCCTGCTTCGAGGGATCGACGCCGAGCACGTCGAGGTACCACACGTCGTCGGGTGTGTGCGTTTCGATCCACGACCACAGCACGTCGTAGCGGGCGGCGTCGTCGTCGGTCAGCGGCGCCACCAGGCTGCGGGCGGCGGCGTCGCTCTCGAACATCTCGTCGGCCATCCCCGCGGGGATCCAGACGGCGAACCCGTCCCCGTCACCCGCCTCCCAGATCAGCTCGAGGTCGACGATCCCGTGGTAGATCGACCCGAAGGTCTGCTCGATGCGCGCGCCGAGGTCGTCGCCTTCAGGGAGTAGCGGCCACCGGATCATCGGGTCGTCCGCGAAGGCCCTCGCGAGCACGGCCGCCATCGCGGGCAGGCGATCCCGGGTCACGACCTCGATCGGCACCGTCACGCCGCGCAGCCTACCGCGCGCACCCGATGTGGCGAGGCTGTGGCGATGCCCGCATCCGGTTGACCCTCGCGCCGGGCGCCCGTAGCGTTGTCGTTGCACCGCCGACCAGAGAACTGGAGGCCGCGACGAACACGTCGCGGCCTTTTCGTTTCTCCGGGTCGGTCTGGCCGACCGCTCGAAGATCCGAGCGGACCATGCCCGGAAGCCATATCCAGGAAAGGAGCACGCGCCATGCGACCAACCCTGTCGTTGCTCATGTGGAACACCGAACCCGTCCAGGAGCGGCGCTGCTGCTCCGACGAACCCGTCGGACGCCTCGCCGCTTCCCGGCCCGCGGCTGCGCGGCGATGGAGCCGCAAACTCCGCGTCGCGGTCCCGTCCTCGTTCGCCGTGTTCCGGCGTGCCGTGTCCACGCCGGTCAATCCCTCGGTGGTGGTCGGTACTCGGGTGGTCACCACTCGCGGCCGCGAGCTCGGCCATGTGCGTGAGGTTCTGGTCGCGCTTCCGGCCGGGCGGACGACCTACGCGATCCAGCAGGGCGACCATCAGGTCGCCGAGCCCGTGTTGCTGGTGCCACGCGAGGCGTTCCGCCCGGCGCGCGACCACGACGTCGCGGTCGTGGACGAACGAGCGGTGCCCCCGCTGCGCAAGAGCGCCTAGACGCTCCTCGACTCGTCGTCGGGGGTCGGTCCGGTCAGTACGACGGCAGACCACCCCTCCGGCCGGCCCCCGGCGACGCCAACTCGCGAGCTATCGCTGCGTCCTGGGTTCGCCGGCCCGCCCCAGGTCGGTGTAGCGGAAGGTGCCCTTGGCGATCCGCAGACCGACGAATGAGTCCACCTCCGTCACGTCGGGTACCTTGCGGATCTCCTCCTGCATCACGCGCAGGAGATCGTCCCCGTCCTGGGCCACGATCTCCACCAGCACGTCGTACTGACCGGTGCATTCGATCACGTAGACGGCTTCCGGGATCCGGCAGATCGCATCGATCGACCGGCGCACGTCGCGGCCGCCGATCCGCACGCCCAGGTAGGCGAACAGCAGCCCGAGCTCGTGCGGTTTCACATCCGTGACGAACCGGATCGCCTCGATCCGCTGCAGGCGGGCCACCCGGGAGCGGATCGTCGCCTCGGCGACCCCCAGCTCCTCGGCCACCGACGTATACGGCCGCCGCCCGTCCTCGGCCAGCGCGTCGATGATGCGAAGGTCGAGGTCGTCGAACCGTGGTTCCGCCATGGCGATGCGATTCTCGCAGACGGGATGGCACCGTGCTGCGATATCCGCGGCTAGGAAGCAAGTTCTCCGCTATCCGCGCGACCCAGCGCGCCGTATCCTTGTCGTATCCGCGACGAACCCCGGAGGACGACCCGCGATGGCCAAGACCGAGCAGGAGATCAAGATCCGCAACGACGAGGTCGAGTGGGAGCCACGGCCAACCCTCGGCAGCGCCGACTACGCCAGCGCCGAGGTCTGGGAGCAGGAGCGCGAGAAGATCTGGTGGGGCGAATGGGTCTGCGCCGGCCGCACCGAGGAAGTGCCGAACCCGGGCGACTACATCGTGCGCGACATCGCCGGCGAATCGGTGTTCATCGTCCGCAACGAAAGCGGCGAACTCCGAGCGTTCTACAACGTGTGTAGCCACCGGGGGACGAAGTTCCTGGACGACAGCGACACGACGCAGAGCGTTCGCAAAGCGTTCGTGTGCCCCTATCACGCATGGACGTTCAACCTCGATGGCCAGTTGATCGGCTCGCCGAACGTACGGGAGGACGAGCACTTCGACCGGTCGGACCATCCGCTCTACGACATCGCGATCGACCACTACGCCGGCTTCCTGTTCGTCAACCTCACCACCGGGGGTCCGAAGGAGACGCTGCTCGAGTCCCTGACCGACGGTGCGGAGTCGATCACGGTGTTCGACCGGTTCAAGATGGACGAACTCCGAGTGGGCGTGCGCCTGGTCTACGAGGTGAAGGCCAACTGGAAGATCGTGGTCGAGAACTACAACGAGTGCTTGCACTGCCCGCAGGTCCACCCCGAGCTCGTCCAGGTGATCCCGCTGTTCCGGTTCGGTGAGGTCTGGGACGAGGAGATCCCCGACGACGGCAACCGCATGGTGAGCGGGGCCACGTCGTTCACACCGACGGGGGAGAGCCCCCTGCCGAAGTTTCCGGACCTCGAGCCCGAGGACTACGAGATGTACTACGGCAGCTATCAGTTCCCAAATCTGATGCTCAACCTGCACCCTGACTGCGCGATGTTCTACATCGGCTACCCGAAGGGCCCGAACCACACCACCGTGGTGAGCGAGTTCATGTTCCGTCCCGAGACGATCGCCGATCCCGCGTTGTTCAAGCCTGAGGCCACCGTCGAGTTCTGGGACACGATCAGCAAGCAGGACTGGGATGTGTGCGAACGCGCCCAGACCGGTGTGTCGTCGCGCGCGTTCACGCGTGGCGTCTACCCGCGCCAGGACCGGTTCCTCTACTGGTTCAACGAGGAATGGCGCCGCGCGATGGGCCGCCCGACGCTGGGCTGACGGCGCGTATCCTGCGCGCATGACGACCCCGGAGCAGCTCGCCAACAAGGACCTGTCGGCCGACGTCCTGGAGCCGATCGCCGAGCCCCCCGATCGCGCCCGGGTCGTGATCGTGGGTGGCGGCATCATCGGGTCTTCGATCGCCTACCACCTCACGAAACTGGGACTCATCGACGTCGTCGTCCTCGAGCGGGGCACCCTCACGAACGGGACGACATGGCACGCCGCGGGCCTCGTCTCGCAGATCCGCGGCAACCACGCGCTCACCGCGTTGACCCGCATCAACGCCGACCTCTACGAGTCGCTCCCGGCCGAGACCGGCATCGAGACGGGGATGCGACGCAACGGCGCCGTCACGGTGGCTCGGACGCCAGGTCGCATGACCGAGTCGCTCTACGGGGTCGCCATGGCGCAGGACTTCGATGTGCCGGTCGAGGTGCTCACGCCCGCCGAGTTCGGCGAGCTGTGGCCCGCCGCGGTTACCGACGACCTGGTCGGCGCGGTCAACTTCCCCACCGACGGCACGGTGAACCCGGGCGATGCCGCGCTCGCGCTCGCGAAGGGGGCGAAGGATCGAGGAGCCCGGTTCGTGCAGGGCGTCACGGTCACCGGGTTCACGAACGCGGCCGACGGGGTGCGGGTCACCGGCGTCCAGACCGATCGCGGCACGATCGAAGCCGAGACCGTGGTGCTGGCCGCCGGGCTGTGGACCAGTGAACTCGCGCGCCTCGCCGGCGCCAGCGTGGCCTTGTATCCCGCCGAGCACGTCTGGGTGATGACCGAATCCGCGGAGGGTGCTCGCGAGGAGTCGCCGTTCCTGCGTGATCTCGACGGCTACCTGTACATCCGGCACCACCGGGGCAGCTACGTGATCGGGGCGTTCGAGCCGAACGGCAAGCCGATGGACCCGGGTCTGGTGCCCACCACCGGGTTCGTCGAGCTCGGTCCCGACTGGGATCACTTCGCGCCGGTGCTGGCGAACGCCCGACAGCGGCTGCCCGAGTTGGAGACGATCGGGTTCAGCCACTACCTGCGGGCGCCCGAGAGTTTCACGCCCGACGCCGCGTTCCAGCTGGGCGAGTTCCCCGAGGTTCCCGGCCTGTGGGTGGCGGCCGGCCTGAACTCCCAGGGCATCATCTACGGCCCCGGAGTCGGCATGGCGTTGTCGGAGTGGATCGTGGAGGGCCATCCCACGTACGACCTCACGGATGTCGACGTCGCGCGGATGGGCCGGTGGTCCAACGCCCGCAGCTGGCTCCGCGAACGCACCGTGGAATCGCTGGGCGGCCTGTACGAGATGCACTGGCCAGGCAAGCAGCCGGTCACCGCGCGCGGCATCCGCCGGATCCCGTTGTGGGACCGCATGCGCGCCGCCGGGGCCTCCTTCGGGCAGGCGGCCGGCTGGGAGCGCGCCAACTGGTTCGAACCGGGCACCGTCGACCCCGCGGTCACCTACGACTTCGTCGAACCCTCATGGTTGCCATCGGTGCGCGAGGAGGTCCGTGCCACGCGCGAAGCTGTCGCGCTCTACGACCTGTCGACCTACTCGAAGTTCATGGTCGAGGGACCGTCGGCGCTTGCCGACCTGCAGCGGCTCTGCACGGCGAACATCGACGTGGCGATCGGACGCGTCGTGTACACCATGATCTGCAACGAGCGCGGCGGGATCGAGATGGACCCCACCGTCACGAGGATGGGTGAGGACCGGTTCCTGGTGCTCGCGCCCACGTTGGCGCAACGCCGCACCGAGATGCTGCTCCGCAACGGCTTGGGCTCCGGGACGGTGGTCACCGACGTTACGAGCGGGTGGGCCACCCTGCACGTCGCGGGCCCACGGTCGCGGGAGCTGTTGTCGCGTCTCACCGACGAGGACCTCTCGAACGAGGCGTTCCCGTTCCTGTCGGCCCGGGAGATCGAGGTGGGCTGGACGCCGGCGTGGGCGTTCCGCGTTTCGTTCACCGGAGAGCTGGGCTGGGAGCTGTCGGTGCCGACGGAGTTCGTGAGCGACCTGTTCGACCGGGTCGTGGGGGCCGGCGGCGACCTCGGGCTGCGGCACGCCGGCGCCTTCGCGTTCGATGCTGCCCGGCTAGAGCGGGGGTTCCGTTCGTGGGGCCATGACATCGGCCAACTCGACGACCCGTTCTCGGCCGGGCTCGGGTTCGGGGTGCACCTCCGCGGTGATGAGGATTTCGTGGGCCGGGCGGCGCTCGCGGCGTTGAAGGACGGTCCCCGCGATCGCCGCCTCGTGTCGGTGCACGTACCCGGCACCACGCTCTGGCATGGAGAATCGCTGCTCCATGGTGACGACCGGCGCGGTCACATCACGTCGGCGGGTGTCGCTCCCACGCTCGGCGGCGGTTCGGTGGGGCTCGCCTGGGTGCACGGCGAGCTCGAGGCCGACGGCTGGTCCGTGCAGGTGGGGGACCGACTGGTGCCGGCCACCGTGCAGCTCGAGCCGTTCCACGATCCGAAGGGCGATCGCACCCGCGCTTAGCGTCCGCGGCCGCGATCGGGCGAGGGAGGGTGGAGACGATGACGACGAGGACGTTCATCGGCGTGCCGACCGACTCGGTGGGACGGTCGGGCGGCACGGAACTGGCACCGGCGGCGCTCCGTGCCCTGGGCTTGCCCGAGGCGATCGACGCTCGCGACCTCGATGACCTGGACGTGCGCATCCGGGGCGAACGCCGCGACCCGGTGTCCGGGATCATCGCGGCCCCCGACGTGCTGGCCACGACCTCCACGATCCGCACCGCGGTGCAGGCCGCGATCGAACGCGATGAGCAGCCGTTCCTGGCGGGCGGCTGCTGTTCCGAACTCCCCGGCGCGCTCGCGGGCGCGCGCGATGCGCTGGGACGCGTGGGTCTCGCCTACCTCGACGGCCATCTCGACCTCTACGACGGCGTCACCTCGCCGACGGGAGAAGCCGCCGACATGCCGGTGGCCGTGGCGTTGGGCCTGGGACCCGAGCCATGGGTCGACGTGTGTGACGGTGCGTCGATCGCGCCGGCCGACACCGCCATCCTCGGCTATCGGGACCTCGAGGAATCGCTCGCCGACGGCATGGTTGATCCCGACACGATCGGTGGGTTGACCCACCTGGACGTCGAGGCGATCACGGCCGACGGCCAGGGCGTCGGTGCACGCGTCGAACACGCACTCGCGGCAGGGGCGGGCCGGTTCTGGCTGCATCTGGACGTCGACGTGCTGGACGAGGAGGTGTTCCCCGCGACCGACTACCTGATGCCGGGCGGCGCCACCTGGGACCAATTGCTCGCGGTGATGCGACCCCTCGCCGCCTCGCCCGGGCTGGTGGGGCTCTCCCTGGGTTGCTACAACCCGGAGAAGGATCCTGATGGCGCATGCGGCCGAGCGCTCGTGGACGCCTGGCGCGAGCTTCTGGGGTCCCGACCTACGCCTTGAGCGCGGCCTCGATCGCCTCGCGATCGGGCATGCCTTCCCGGGCGCCGTCAGACGTGACCGAGAGCGAGGCCGCCACGCACGCCCGGTGCAACGCCTTGGACATCTTCTTGCCTTCGAGCAGCGAGGCCGCCAGCACGCCGTTGAAGCAGTCGCCGGCGCCGGTGGTGTCGACGGCGCGCACCTTCAACCCCGCCTCGCGCAGGTCGCCGCCCGGACCCCGGCCGATCGCGCCACCGGCGCCCAGGGTCGCGATCACCTGGAGCTCCGGGTAGGACGCCGACAGCCTCGCAACCGCGCCCCGTGGTTCCTCGGCCTGCGCGGTCAGGACCAGGATCTCGGTCTCGTTCGGGGTGACGTGCGTCGCGAGCGGCAGCAGGTCGTGCACCTCGGGGCGGGCCGGAGCGGGGTTCAGCACGAACGTCACCCCTCGCTCGTTGCACCACCGGCCGCCCGCCTCGACCGCGGTGAGGGGAACCTCCAGGCTGGCCAGCACCGCTCCCACGTCCTCACCGATCGCGTCGAGCGAGGCCGTCACCATCTCGGGCGTGAGCCACGCGTTCGCGCCGGGTGCCACGGAGATCTGGTTCTGGCCGTCGGCGTCGACCGCGATGAGCGCGACCCCGGTCGAGGCGCTCCGATCGGTGGCGACGTGTTCGACCTCGACACCTTCCAGCGCGAGGATCTCGCGGGCCGCGACCCCGAAGGCATCCTCGCCAACCGCCCCGACGACGGCCACTCGGCCTTCGGTGCCGAGCGCCCGCGCCGCGGCGACCGCCTGGTTCCCGCCCTTGCCGCCGTGGTGCTGCGCGAACGTTCCCCCGACCACGGTGCGTCCGGGCTCCGGCAGGCGAGGGCCGCGCACCACGAGGTCGACGTTGATCGCGCCGATCACGACGAGGGTCTTCACGCCTGCCGCTCCACCAGCGATCGCAATCGCTGGACGAACACGTCCATGAACGCTGGGGCGTCGACATCGAGCGCCACGAGGGCGTTGTCCTCCGGCTCCCAGCCCACCGGCCACGGGCTGTGCCGGATCCCGTCGAGATCGGTGACGGTCATCCCACGCGTCCACGTGCCGTCGGCCTCGACCTCCACGCGGGTGGAGGTCCAGGTCGCCATCGACGGATCGATCGCGAGGGCGAGCGCGAGTGGATCGTGCATGCACGCGCCTCCGAAATCGTGGGTACGTTCGTAGAACTCGATGGAGAACGGCACCGCGTCGCCCAGGAACGTCCCGATCGGCGAACCGGGTGCCGGAGCCACCATCGACGCGAGTCCTTCGCGCGAGAGCTGCACCCGCTGCGTGACGTCCAGCCCCACACACCGCGGGAGCTTGGCCTCGACCTGCCCGGCGAACCCGCGGAACACCGCTTGCGCGGCATCGGGATCGACCCAGGTGTTCGCTTCGGCAGCCGGTGTCGCGTTGCCGCCCTGTGCGTACGAACCGCCCATCAGGGCGAACCCGGCCAGCAGGTCCGGAAGACGCGGCTCTTCCGCCAGCGCGAGCGCCACGTTCGTGAGCGGGCCCGTGGCGACGAGCATGACCTCCCCCGGTCGGTCCCGCGCCACCTCGACGAGGAACTGCGCCGCGCTTCGCGAGCACGGCGCCCGGGAAGGAACCGGCAACTCGGCATGCCCGAGCCCGCGTTCGCCGTGCACCACCGGGAACGGTTCGTGGTCGCGCACGAGCGGACGCGACGCGCCCCGGGCGACCTCGAGATCGCCCAGCCCCAGCAGCTCGAGGACGGCGAGCGTGTTCGTCGTGGCGACCTCGACCGTGACGTTGCCCATCACGGTGGTGGCCCCGATCAGCTCAACCTCGGGTGATGCGGCGGCATACAGCAGGGCCAGCGCGTCATCGACCCCGGTGTCGACGTCGAGGATCAGGGGTGTGGGGCTCATGGACCGCGAGCCTACCCGGGCTCACGTCGGTGCGCGTCAGCCGTTGACGACCTGCTGGAACAACGCGCTGTATTCCTCGAACTCCTTGCCGTCGAAGGCCTTGTACTCGTAGAGGTTGGCGCTCGCCGGGTCGTCGGGCGGGAACAGCAGCGGGCTGTTCGCCAGGGTCTCGTAGTACTGGCGGTCGGCCCCGGTCAGGTTCTTCGCCTTCTCCAGCATGATGTCGTGCACCCCGTCGACGGGGGTCATGTACAGCACCCAGTCGGTCACCATCGCGGCGATCTCGGGGCGGTAGTAGAAGTCCATGAACGCGTGGGCGTCGGCAGGGTGCTCGGCCTGCACCGGGATCTGCAGCGGCCCGGTCCAGATCACGCCGCCCTCCGACGGCACCACGAACTCGAGGTCCGGCGCTCCGCCGAGTTCCTTGTAGTAGAAGACGTCGCCCGACCACGCCATCGAGGCCCAGTTGTTCTTGCTGACGAGGTCGTCGATGTAGCCCTGCCCCACGTACTGCCGAACGATGCCTTGGTCGCGCTGTTCCAGCAGCTTGTCCTTCGCGCGCGCCGCGTCGTCCAAGGTGGCCGTCTGGGGGTCGACGCCCAGCATCAACAGGGTCAGCGTCATCGTGTCGACCATCTCGGTCAACATCCCCACGTGGCCCGCGAGCTCCGTGTTCCACAGGTCGGCGAACGCCTCGATCTTGCCGCCGGGCACGAGGTCGGGGTAGTAGGCGATGCCGGTGACGCCACCCTGCCACGGCACGCTGTGCGCGTTGCCGGGGTCGTAGGCCGGGTCGCGGAATGCGTCGAGCATCGTCTCGTCGGCCGTGGGCAGGGCGGACCAGTCGAGCGTCTCGAGCCACCCCTGCTGCCGCATCAGGTTGACCACCCAGTCCGACAGGGCGGTGATGTCCCAGTTCGTCGCCTGGCCGGATTCGAACAACGGCACCAACGTGGCGAAGAAGGCCTGGTTGTCGTCGATCACGGTGCGGTAGTCGACGTCGATGCCACTCTCCTTCATGAACATGTCGAGGGAGGGGCTGCGGCCTTTCGACTTGTCGATGTAGAGCGGCCATTGGGCCACCGTGAGCTCGCCGGCGATCGGTGGGAGCGGGCTGGGTGAGGTGGCCGCCGACGATGAGGGACCGGCGTTCTGATCGTCCGAACACGCCGCCAGGATCGAGGCGAGCGAGAGTCCGAGCGCGCCCACCCCGGCGCTGCGCAACAGGTCCCGACGGGAGATGGGTCGCGTGGGCGGCCCGGTGTGCATCCAGCGGTCGAAAGCGTCCATGCGGGCAGTCTGCCCCAGGAAGCCCCGCGGGGGAAGGGAGTGCTAGGACGCCGGGACGAGGTCGAACCCGATCAGGCGGGCAGACACGTCCATGCAGACCTCGTACATGCGGGTGGGCGTGAACGCGGTGTCGTTCATCAGCACCTGGATCGCGAGGCCGTCGATCATCGCGCCGAGCTCCAGGCCGAGTTGATCGGCGTCCTCGCCGTCGGGGAACTCCCCGGTGGAGCGTCCGAGCCGGATGATGTCGGCGATCGACTGACGCCAGCGGCGGTCGAGCACCTCGCGCTCCTGCGCCAGCTTGGGGTCGCGCAGGGCGCGGACCCAGATCTCGATCCACAGCGCCCACTCGTCGAGCCGCTCGTACTCTGGCAGCAGGCCGGGAACCGACAGCTCGACGAGGCGTTCGAGCTGCTGGCGCGCGGAATCCATCCGGCGCATCTCGCGTGACAGCCGCAGGTAGAACTGGTCGTTGGCGCTGGTGAGCGCCTCCACCAGCAACCGGTCCTTCGACTCGAAGTAGTAGAGGATCAGACCGGGGGAGACGCCGCAGCGTTCGGCGATGTCGGAGATGCGCGTCTCGGCCAGACCGCGGTCGGTGATGACACGGGCCGCGGCCTCGAGGATCTCCTGGTGGCGATCCTTGCCGTTCTTCTGTCGTTGACGCGCCATCTGCCTTCCTCCGGCGATCCCCGGCAGCATCTGCCCGGGGGTGGGGTTGAATGTCGTACAGCGGAACCGGTCCAGGATCCCCTGTTTGTATAAGCGTTCAGCCAACTGTACCCGCATGACCTGCGAAGTCAAAACCAGAGGCAGGCCGGACCGAGTTGACTGACGATTCAAACTCAGGCCATACTCTGCCGGTCAGCGCGAGGCCTGACCGGCCTATCACACGTCAGCGAACCGGAAGCGAGGTCGGCACCGATGTCTTCGAACACCTACGACGCCATCGTCATCGGCGGTGGTCACAACGGATTGACGAGCGGAGCCTACTTCGCCCGTCACGGGGCCCGCACGGTCGTGCTGGAGTCCCGCAACAAGACCGGTGGCGCCGCCGACACGAGCGCGCCCTTCGCCGACCACCCCGAGATCAACGTCACCACCTACAGCTACGTGATGTCGCTGATGCCGCCGACGATCATCCGCGAGCTCAACCTGAAGCGGCACGGCTACGACGTCACCCCGTTCGGTCCGTACTTCCAGGCCTTCCCCGACGGGCGCGCCATCACCGTCTACGCCGACGACTCGCAGAAGAGCTACGACTCGATCGCGCAGTTCTCCAAGAAGGACGCCGACACCCTTCCGAAGTGGGAAGCGTGGATGAAGGGCGTCTCGGACGTGCTGGGTCCCCTGCTGCTGAGCGTGCCGCCCCACGTGGGGTCCACCAAGCTCGGTGACCTGCTGCCGCAGGCCCAGACCGCGTGGAAGATGCGCGGCCTCGGTCAACGAGGCGTCGCCGACGTCACCCGCCTGTTCACGATGAGCGTCACCGACCTGCTGAACGACTGGTTCGAATCCGACGCGATCAAGGCGATGCTCACGGTCAATGGCGTGATCGGCACGTGGGCCGGCCCCGACGAGCCGGGCACCGCCTACGTCATGCTGCACCACTCGATCGGCGACGTGGGCGACGGTCACCTCGGCAGCTGGGGCTTCCAGCAGGGCGGCATGGGCGCGGTGAGCGACTCGATCCGCCGCAGCGCCAAATCGTTCGGGGCCGAGATCCGTACCGACGCCAAGGTCGCGAAGATCCTCACCCGTGGCGGACGGGCGGTGGGCGTGGCGCTCGAGAACGGCGAGGAGCTCCGCGCGCCCGTGGTGGTCACCACGATCCACC
>JBKPMF010000188.1:0-8271 GCA_046732015.1 Actinomycetota bacterium | reverse complement strand
CCTGGGCGACGACCTCGAGGGCTACCACCTGTTCCATTCGGCACGCGCGGACCTGCTGCGCCGGCTCGATCGTCCGGCCGAGGCCGCGGAGGCCTACCGGCGCGCCCTCGCGCTGGTGACCAACGCGGCCGAGCGCCGGTTCCTCAAGGCACGCCTGGCATCGATGGTCGAACCGAGCGACCCTTCGTAGGCCCGCGGTCGGCTCTCTGCGCTAGGGTTCTGCGGCGATGCTCTTCCCTACCGTCGACTTCGCGGTCTTCTTCGCCCTGGTCTTCCTGGGCCACTGGCTGCTGAACCCGAAACCCTTGCCCTGGAAGCTGTTCATGATCGGGGCGAGCTACGTGTTCTACGCGTGGTGGGACATCCATTTCATCTGGTTGCTCGCCGCGATCTCGACGCTCAGCCAACTCGGCGCCATGGCGGTGGCGCGCCAGCAACAGGAACGCGCGAAGCGGTGGACGATGGCGATAGCGGTGACGCTGACGCTGCTGCCGCTCGCGTACTTCAAGTACTACGGATTCTTCTCGCTCAACCTCACCGAGGCGGCGAACTCGCTGGGGCTCAGCGCCGAGCTGCCGCTGATCCAGGTGATCCTGCCGGTCGGCGTGTCGTTCTTCTCGTTCATGGCGGTGAGCTACATCGTCGACGTGTACCGCGGTCACACCACGGTCGCGAGCTGGATCGACGTATTCCTGTACCTGTCGTTCTTCCCCCACCTGGTGGCGGGGCCGATCGTGCGCCCCGACGAGCTGATCCCCCAGCTGGATGTGCGGCGCGACCCTCGCCACGTCGACGTGGTCGGCGCCTCGTGGCTGATCTTCGGCGGGTTGTTCAAGAAGGTGGTGATCTCCAGCTACCTCGCATCCACGATGGTGGATCCGGTGTTCGGTAGCCCCAAGTCCTACGGCGCGATCGACGTGCTGGTGGCGATCGTGTCGTACGCGATCGTGATCTACGCCGACTTCAGCGGCTACACCGACATCGCGATCGGCATCGCCAAGCTCCTCGGGTTCCAGTTCCCCCAGAACTTCGACCGCCCCTACAGCGCCCGGAGCCTGCAGGACTTCTGGCGCCGGTGGCACATCACCTTGTCTCGCTGGCTCCGTGACTACCTGTACATCCCGCTCGGCGGTTCGAAGAAGGGCGAGATGCGCACGTACGTCAACATCGTCGTGACGATGGTGCTGGGCGGCCTGTGGCACGGGGCCGCGTGGACGTTCGTCTTCTGGGGCCTGTACCACGGCGTCGGCCAGGCGATCGGCGCATGGAAGCGGACGCACCTACCCGAACGCGCGGAGACGCCCATGCTGCTGCTGGGTCAGCGCGTGGCCACGTTCGCGCTGGTGTGCGTGGGTTGGGTCTTCTTCCGGTCCGACTCCATGGCGACCGCGTTCACGATGCTGGGGCGTCTGATCACCGGCTGGGGTGCTGCCCCCGAGCTCGTCAACACGCTGGTCCTGGGGTCCATCGTCCTGATGCTCGCGCTGCAGTACGCCCCGCGCATGCCGGCACTCAAATTCCAGGAACGTCTCTCCGCCCTGCAGCCCGCGGTGATGGGGTTGGTCTTCGCTGGCACACTGTTCGTCATCGCGACCCTCGGCCCGAGCGGGGTCGCGCCGTTCATCTACTTCCAGTTCTGACCGAGAGACCGACCGAGGAACCACATGCCCGAACCCACCGATCGCCAGCCCGACCGCGCGTCACTCGAGGATGCGGAGACGCCCCGGGGGGCGCGGGCGCCGTCGCACGGTCGAGCGACGATGCCCGCGGGCAAGGTGCTCATCGTGATGCTGGTGGCGCTCATCGTCTGGGCGCTGCTCTATGCACCGACGCTGAAACGATCGTCCGAAGCGCAGCCGTTGGGGACCCGCCGCACCGTTTCGCTCTGGATCCTGCGACCGATGGCGGCGATCAGCAACGTGCTGCAGCTGACGAAGGCCACCGACGCCGTGTCGAGCGCGCTCGGCAAGGATCCGAACGCCGCGCCCGGCGGTGACCTCGATATCCCGCTGCCGACGGTCGAGCCGGGCGCCTCACCCGCGCCGAAACCGACCAAGCCCGTGACGAAGACCACGCCGATGCGCAAGCCCACGCCGCAGGACAAGCTGCGCGTGGTGGTGGTGGGCGACTCCCTGGCCCAAGGTCTCGGCGTCTACATGGAACGGCAGTTCCGCCCGGGGCTCGTGCGCGTCTCCAAGCAGGGCCGCATCTCGACCGGCCTCGCGAGGCTCGACTACTTCGACTGGCTCACCGCGATGGAGGAGATCGAAGACGGCTACCGCCCGGACCTGGTGATCGTGATGATCGGGGACAACGACAACCAGAGCCTGCAGAGTCCCGGGGGCGGCAGCGTCGCCGACATCGGGAGCTTCGAATGGCCCCAGGGCTACGAGGACCGGGTCGAACAGATGACGCGGACCGCCGTCGACGGTGGCGCACACGTCGCCTGGGTGGGCCTGCCGATCGTGGACGACAAGGATCGCTGGCCGGTGATGCAGCGCCAGAACGAGATCTTCGAGCAGGTCATCGATCGCACGCCGAACGCGCTCTACGTCGACACCTGGGATCGGTTCGCCACCCCCGACGGGGACTACACCGACTTCTACCGCCACGACGGCAAGGTCGAGTTGATCCGGGCCACGGACGGGTTCCACTTCAACCCGCGCGGCTACGAGCTCGTGTCGCAGGCCGTGACGGACGCGTTGATGGACGAGTTCGATCTGACGCCGAAGGCCGTGAACGGCTAGGTCCGGTCGGGTCCTGCCGGAGGAGGGGCGTCCGGCCCTCGGGTCGAACCGGCGGCCGAGGTGAACTGTCTGGGTGATGACGCCACCGACCAATGAGATGAACGCATCCCTCATCCAGCTGTACTGGATCCCGCTGGGCGCGGGGGCGCGCGTGGTGCGCCTGTCCGGCGAGCTCTACGAAACCCTTGACGCGTGGCGACACCGACGGCCCGCGGTTCCGCTCTTCCACTCAGCCCTCGTCGTCCTCGCCCCCGAGGGTCGGTTCGTCATCGAGCAGACCCCCGTCTCACGGGGTCGAGGGCAACGGCACGGGGTAGTCGAGGGGCCGGTGGGATCGACCCTGGCGGGGCACCTGCGACTCTTCCGATACGAGGTTCGCCGATGGCGCGACGGCGTCATCCCCGACATCGCGGAGGCGGTCGGAAGCCCCGTCGGCGTGAGCCGCGACCCCGCACATGCATCCCTGATCGTGGGACTCGTGCCGCTCGTGCCGGCACTGGTCTGGGGCCGCGACCAGGAACACACCGGAGAGATGTGGAACTCGAACTCGGTCATCGCGTGGTTGCTGGAACGCGCGGGCCTCGATGCATCCGCGTTCCGGCCGCCATCGGGTGGGCGCGCACCCGGCTGGGCGGCCGGACTCGAGATCGCGCAGCGAGACCGTCTCAAACGGGGATCGAGACCTCCGGCAGGTTCGCCAGCGCGGCGTCCTCATCTGCTTCGGCGAACTCCACCTCGGGCAACCGCCCGTTGAGGTAGTCGTCGTAGGCCTGCATGTCGAAGTGCCCGTGACCGCAGAGGTTGAACAGGATCACGCGCTCCTCGCCCGCCTCCTTCGCGGCGAGGGCCTCGTCGATCGCCCCCTTGATCGCGTGGCTCGGCTCGGGCGCGGGGATGATCCCCTGGGTCTTCGCGAACAGCACGGCGGCCTCGAAGATCTGGTTCTGCGTGTAGGCCACGGCGTCCATGTGGCCCTCGTGGACCAACATCGACAGGCTCGGTGAATCGCCGTGATAGCGCAGGCCGCCGGCGTGCACCGGGGCCGGCACGAAGTCATGGCCCAGCGTGTACATCGGCACGATCGGACCGATCGCCGCGGTGTCGCCGTAATCGTAGGCGTACCGACCTTTGGTCAGCGTGGGGCAGGCTGCGGGCTCGGCGGCCAGGAATCGCATGGACGCGTCGCCGCGGAGCTTGTCGGCCATGAACGGATAGGCGAGGCCGGCGTAGTTCGAACCGCCGCCGACACATCCGACGATCACGTCGGGACGCTCACCCGCCATCTCCATCTGCTGCTGGGCCTCGAGCCCGATGACCGACTGGTGCAGGAGCACGTGGCCCAGCACGCTGCCCAGCGCGTAATTCGTGTCCTCGTGCGTGGCGGCGTCCTCCACCGCCTCGCTGATCGCGATGCCGAGTGAACCGGTGGAGTCAGGCTGTGCTTCCAGGATCGCGCGGCCGCTGTTCGTCTTGTCGCTGGGCGAGGCGACGACCGAGGCACCGAACGTTTCCATGAACACCCGCCGGTACGGCTTCTGCTCGTAGGACGCCTTCACCATGTACACGTCGCATTCCAGGCCGAACATGCTGCACGCCATCGCCATCGACGAGCCCCACTGCCCGGCGCCCGTCTCGGTGGCGATCCGCCGGATGCCCGCCTGCTGGTTGTAGAAGGCCTGCGGCACCGCGGTGTTCGGCTTGTGGCTGCCCGCCGGCGAGACCCCTTCGTACTTGAAGTAGATGCGCGCCGGCGTCTCGAGCGCCTGCTCCAACCGCGTGGCGCGGAACAGTGGGGATGGCCTCCAGAGTCGGTAGATGTCGATGACCTCGCCGGGGATGTCGATCCAGGGCTCGGCCGAGACCTCCTGCATGATCAGCGACTCGGGGAACAGGGGCGCCAGGTCCGCCGGGCCCATCGGCTCCTTGGTCTGCGGACTGAGCGGCGGCAGCGGCTGCATCCCCGCCTTCACCATGTCCGGGACCAGGTTGAACCACGCGGTCGGGATCTGGTCGGGCTGCAGGTCGAACCGGGTGCGGACGTCGCTCATGCCAAGGACCTCCTGGACGTCGGACGGGTTTCCGAGGGCGCGAGCCTATCGGGAAGGTCGAAGGGGCGCTACCCGCCCGTCACGCGATGCCGGGCCTCGTGGCGACCTCGACCCAGCCGTCGACCTCGCGCGCGGCGAACACCGCGAGCGGATCCTGCGCCGGACCTTCGATGGGCTCGCCGGTCTCGACGTCGAACACGCTGCCGTCGTTGGCGCATTCGATCGTGGCCCGGCGGTCGTCGAACGCCCCCTCGGCGAGCGAGCACCCCTGCGCGGTGCACTCGTCGGCGAACGCATACAGGTGCGTCTCGTCGTGGGTGACGGCCACGCGGCCCGCCGGCGTGTCGAACACGCGCGCCTCGCCTTCGGGGATCTCACCCAGTGAGCCCACCCGCACGAAGTCCATCGTCTTCACCCTCCTCACGCCTGCGTCAGCGCCGAGAACCCGCGCTGCAGCACCGTCACCACGCCGAGTACCGCGAGCAAGATCAGCGCCGGCAGCATCATCCCCGGGATCAGCAACCCCACCAGGAGCGCCAGGAAGCGTTCCAGCCGTTGGAACAGCCCTTCGCTGAGCTTCACACCCACGGCTTCGGCCTCGGCCCGGATCTGCGACACGCTCAGCGACACGATCAGCGTCAGCAGCGCGAGTCCCGCCTCGAGCGTCTCGCCCCGTTCGGCCAGGTTCCAGAACAGGCACGAGAACAGGATCATGTCCGAGACGCGGTCGAGGACCGAGTCCATGAATGCGCCCGAGCGGCCGGATTCCCCACGATGACGGGCTACCGACCCGTCGAACACGTCGCACAGGCCTCCGATCAGGAGCAGCACGCCCGCGACGGCCCAGTTGCCGACCACGATCTGCCACCCCGAGAGCACGATGAACACCGGCGAGGCCAGCGTGAGCTGCCAGGGGCGCACCCCGGTCCAGATCAGGAACGCCAGGATCGCGCGGTAGGGCCAAGCGAGGGTTCGCTGCATGAACCCGCCGGCCGCGCTCTCGTTCTTGCGAGGAGCGGGCATGTCCCGAACCCGGGGGGCCTCTCGCTCCGGTCGCTCGTGGGAGGTCACGGGTTCATCGCATCGCGTAGCTAGCCGGTATGCGGCTCGAACGAGACCACGGAGTACTTGACCGTCCCGCCTGGCGCCTGATAGGCGACCTCCTCCCCGGCGGTGGCACCCATCAGGGCGGTACCGAGCGGGGATTCGGTGGTGACGGTCCGGGCGCCCGGAGCCTTCTCCTCGGTGTGCTCGGCGAGCAGGTAGGTCTCGTCGTCGGGGTCGTCCTCGTCGAGCGGCCGGATCGTGACGAGCATGCCGGGGCCGACCTGATCGGAAACCGGCGGCGCCTCGACGATCTCGGGGTCGCGCAGCATCTGCTGCATCTTCCGGATCTTCGATTCCATCAGGCCCTGCTCGTCCTTGGCCGCGTGGTACTCGGCGTTCTCCTTGAGATCACCGTGCTCGCGGGCGATCTTGATCTTCTCGGTGATCTGCTCGCGTCCGGTCGTGGTGAGCTCCTCCAACTCGGCCTTGATCCGCAGGTAGGCGTCCAGCGTCAGGGTCGCGGTGGGCTCCTGGTTCGCGGGTCGGACGGGACGGTCGCGCAGCTCTTCGGGAAGTTCAACCATGTCCGGAGTCTACCGAGAGGGGCTCAGGCACCGTGCGGCGTCACTCCTGGCTGAAGTAGATGTTCTTGACCTCGGTGAACAGGTTGACGGCGTGCATCCCCATCTCCCGGCCCATACCGCTCTGCTTGTAGCCCCCGAACGGAGCCTCGGTGTGGACCGAGCTGCTCGAGTTCACGCTCAGGTTGCCGGTGCGCACGCCTTTGGATACCCGGATCGCCCGGCCCAGGTCGCGCGTCCAGATCGATCCCGACAGCCCGTACGGAGAGTCGTTAGCCATGCGGATCGCCTCGTCCTCGGTGTCGAACGGGATGATGCTGACCACGGGCCCGAAGATCTCCTCCTGGGCAACGCGCGATGCGTTGTCGACGTCGGCGAGGACCGCGGGCCGCATGAAGAAGCCGGGTTCGTCTGGGACCTCGCCGCCGGTGACATGGCGGGCGCCCTCCTCGACACCGAGCGCCAGGTAGTCGACCGAGGTCTGCCGCTGGCCAGAGGAGATCAACGGCCCCATCTGCGTTCCTTCATCGAGAGGCTGGCCCACCGCGATCGCGTCGGTCGCCGCCGCGAAGCGCTCGACGAACCCGTCGTAGGCGGGACGCTCCACCAGCATCCGCGACCGCGCACAGCAGTCCTGGCCCGCGTTGTCGAACACCGACCACAGGGACTTCTCGACGCACGTGTCCAGATCCGTGTCGGCGAACACCACGTTGGCCGACTTGCCGCCGAGTTCCAACGACACGCGAGCGATGTGTTCGGCCGCGGTCTGCATCACCTTCACGCCCACTTCAGTGGACCCCGTGAACGAGATCTTCGCGACGCGTGGGTCGGCGATCAGCGCGGTCGCCGTGGTCGATCCCGGACCCGGCAGCACACTGAGAGCACCTTCAGGAAGCCCGCACTCGTACAAGATCTCGGCGATCGCCAGCGTGGTGAGCGGGGTCTGGCTCGCCGGCTTCACGATCGCGGTGTTCCCACATGCCAAGGCGGGAGCGATCTTCCAACTGGCGATCACCGCCGGGAAGTTCCACGGGGTGATGAGTGCGCACACCCCCACGGGCTCACGCAGGGTGAGGTCGATCCCCGGCGGCGGGATCGGGATCGTCTCGCCGGTGATCTTGTTCGCTGCTCCGCCCCAGTACTCGAAGACGTTGGCGACGATGTCGATCTCGGCGCGTGCCGACGAGATCGGCTTGCCGCCGTTGCGGGCTTCCAGCGTCGCGAGGTCCTCCTGACGATCGCGGATCACCAGCGACGTCTTCGTCAGCAACCGGCCACGTTCCCGTGCGCTCATGCGTGGCCAAGCCCCGTGCTCGAACGCCCGCTGGGCGAGGTCGACGGCTCGTGTGGCGTCCTGCGGCCCCGCCGAGGCGACCGTGTCCATGGCGTCCCCAGTCGCGGGTTCGACCACCTCGAGGGTCGCGCCGTCCGAGGCCTCGACCCGCTCGCCTCCCATCACCAGTGACTCGCTCATCGTCGTCCACCCTCCCCGCTGGCCACGGCCGCATCCTAGACCCAAGGGCGTACCCTTCGGCCGTCGACGACCAGGGGGTTCTGTGATGCGACTCGAAGGCAAGGTGGCACTGATCACGGGAGGCGGAAGCGGCATGGGCAAGGTCGCGGCTGAGCTCTTCGCGCGTGAGGGCGCCAGCGTCGTGCTCACCGACGTGAACGACGAAGCGGGACGGACCACCGCAGATGCGATCGGCCAGCGGGGCCTCTTCGTGCACGCGGACGTCTCGAACGAAGAGGACGCGCGGGCGATGGTGGAGGCGGCGGTCGATCGGTTCGGCCGTCTCGACGTGCTCTACAACAACGCCGGCGTGATGCTGCCAGACGACGGTAGCG